>JANOTJ010000163.1:0-21267 GCA_031416295.1 Chloroflexota bacterium | reverse complement strand
CGTCCGCGCGTCGATCGGCTCCTGGCGAACGAGCGCACCGAGAATGACCGCCACGACCGGGTTGACGTAGGCGTAGGTGATGACCAGGGGCAGGGGCGCCACGCGCATCAACCAGCCGAAGGTCGTGAACGCGAGCAGGCTGCCCACGATGGTCAGGTAGGCGAGGGCCAGCAGGGAATCGACCGAGAAGACCGCGCCGGGCAGGCTCGCGGGCTCCCCATTGACGAGTCCGAGCGCCCCGAGGGCGATCGCACCGATGGACATCTGGGCCGCCGTGGCCGTCACCGGATCGTGCGGCAGGCTTGCTCGATGGGAGGCATACAGCGACCCGAGCGACCACGAGATGGGCGACAGGAGCACGACCGCGAGACCCGCTGGATCGAGGCCGCCATGGCTGCCCGCGATGGTCGGACCGACCAGCAACGCGACGCCCGCGAAGCCGACCACGACCCCTGCCCCCGCCAGCCGGGGCAGGCGCTGGCCGAGCAGGATGGCGCCGAAGATGGCGACCCACATCGGCATCATCGCGATCAGCAGGGCGACAATGCCCGACGGGATGGTCTGCGAGCCCCACGCCACGAAGCCCATCCCGCCGCCCAGCAGGAGCGTCCCGACGATGGCGGAATCGCGCCATTCACGGCGACTTGGCCAGGGCACGTGCCCACGGCGCCGGACGACCACCCAGCCGAACATCGCGAGCCCCGCGATCCCGAACCGGAACGCCGCCATGAAGAACGGCGGGAGCGTCTCGACGGCGATGGAAATGGCCAGGTAGGTGGAGCCCCACACGACGTACAGGACGAGGAGGCCCAGCCAGATCGCGCTGTCGGGGGTGGCGGGGGTGGCGGGCTTTGGCATACGTGACTGGTCCAAGGCAGCAGGATACGCCTCAGGCGGCCATGGGACCTCAGGCGGCCATCGAGCCATCGACCGGGCGGCACACCTTGCACGGCCGGTAGCCCGCAGCCGCGGCTTGCGCGATGGTCCGGAACGGGCGTCGGTTGCGGGCCAGCATGTGGCGGCCCGTCCGGCACGACGGCCAGCACACGATATGCGTGGAGGCACAGCCGATGAGCCGCTCGCCGCGCGCGGCAGCGGCCTCCATGGCCTCGGGATCCAGGCCCTCGGCGGCCAGGATGGTGCGCTTGTTGGCGGGGCCGCCCAGCGAGTACTGGCCGATCGTGCCATCGGTCCGCACGACCCGATGACAGGGCACGATCAGCGGCACCGGGTTGTGGCCCAGCGCCGTGCCCACCGCCCGGACCGCGCGCGGTCGGCCGATCTCCGCGGCGATCCAGCCATAGGGACGGACCTCGCCTCTCGGGATCTCCAGGGCCTTGCGCCAGACGTCCTGCTCGAAGGCGCTGTGGCCGCGCAGGTCGAGGTCGATGCGCACCCGCCGATCTCCGCCGAGGCGGCGCTCGATGGCGCCGGCGAGGCGATCCGGCAGGCGCTCGGCCGGGACGGCGTCGCGGCCGGTCAGGGCGGCATGGCGGGCCCGGAATGCGGCATCGTCGAGCTCCGCGTAGACCAGGGCGACGCCGAGGCCGTTCCAGGCCACGGCGAGCGGCCCGATGGGCGACCCGATGCGGGCGTAGCGATCCATGAGCCCCACCTCCACGAGCATGTTCAGGCGCAGGGACGAGGGGGCGCTCGTGGCCAGGTGAGTCAGGGCGGTCTCGATGGTCGGCGTGGTCATGCGCTCATCTCCGTGGGCTGGAGCCGGCGTTCCGCCTCCAGCATCGCTCGCAACAGGGCCGTCCCCCGGTGGACCTGGGCCTTGACCGTGCCCTCCGGCCGGCCGAGGACGGCGGCCACATCCGGGTACGACAGGCCATCGATATGGCGAAGGACGACCGGGCCGCGGTACGCCGGCGGCAGGGCCAGCACGCGGGCCGCCCAGGCCTCGCGTGCAGCGCGTGCCTCGGCGATGGCGACCGGTGCGCCGGTCGCCGCTGCGGGCGCCTCGTAGCCGATCGCACCAGCAGCGTCCAGGGAGCGGTCGCCCGGGCGTGGCCGTCCGCGGCGAGTCAGGCGGTTGCGGCACAGGTTGAGCACGATCGTGGCCAGCCACGGCCGGAGCCGGACCTCACGGATCCGCACAGCCTCGTACGTGCCCAGCGCCCGGTACGCGCGGACGAGCGCGTCCTGCGCGGCCTCCTCCGCGTCGCGTCGATCGCCGAGCATGCGCAGGGCGATCGTGAACAGGCGGTCCTGGTGCCCGACGACCAGCCGCTCGAATGCAGCATCGAGGTCGCGGGCGAGATCGGAAGCAAGGCGCGTGTCGTCGTCCATCACCAGACAGGACCGCATCCGTCGCGGAACCGTTGCATGCCCGTACGGTAGTCCCGCGAACCGCCGGACTGCAGCGGCGTCGTGCGACAATCGGGCGGCCATGGCAGTTGACGACCGCTTCGATGATCTGATCGCCAGTCTTGGCGGGTTCTACAAGGCATGGGTGATCCACCTCGGCCTGGAATTCGGCCTGTTCGAGCGCATCCGCGCGGCAGGTTCGGGCGGGATCGCCGCCACCGACCTCGCGGCCGCCACGTCAACGCACCCGGAGGCCGTTGAGGCCTGGTCATGGGCGGCAGATGCACATGGCCTCCTGACCTATGAGGATGGCCGGCTGGTCGCGCACGAGGACGTGGCCAGGATCCTGCTCGACGAGGATCGTGCCGAACATCTCGGAGGCCAGTTCACGCATGCGGTCACGGCGTCGATGGACTGGGGGGCGATGCCCGAGTTCTTCCGGACCGGTCGGCCCATCGCGGCCCGTCCAGACCGGTATCGCGTCGCCATCGAGCGGCTCACCCGCCAGGACATCGCCGTCTTCTTCCAGGAGGCGCTGGCCGCCCTGCCCCAACTCGTGGCCGACCTCGCGGCGGGCGGGAGGGTCGTGGACGTCCACTGCGGCGGTGGCCGCTGGCTGGTGGCCATGGCCCGGCGGTTCCCGGCCCTTGAGCTCGTCGGCGTGGAGGCCGAGGCAGACTCGGTGGCGCGGGCCCGGGCCATGATCGCGGCCGAGGACCTGACCGATCGGATCGTCATCCGCGCGACCCCGGCGACGGACCTTGGTGCGGCGGCCGAGTTCGATCTCGCCTATTTCCAGTACGCGCTCCACCAGCTCAGCGATCCGGTGCAGGCACTCGCCAGCGCGTGGGCCGCCCTTCGGCCGGGCGGTCGCATCCTCGTCCTGGACTGGCCGCTGCCGGACAGCCCCGAGGAATCCCGGACCCGCCACGGCGAATTGATCGCGGGCGTGCAGCTCGACGAACTGTTCCAGGGCACGGCCATGGTGCCCCGCGACCGCTACCTCGCCTGGTTCGTCGAGGCGGGCCTGCCGCCCCCGACGGCCATCGATCTGCCATCGGGGGCCATGCTCCTGGTGGCCGAGCAGGAGGGCCAGGGCGGTCCTGTCTAGACGACGCTGGCGCGCCTGGCGAAGGCACCGTGCGGAACGACGTGTCCACCGCCGGCGTCATAGGAATCCGCGCCACGGTTCGTGTCGCGTTCGACTACTGGCTCGCGTCCGGCCGAACGCTCGCTGACTCGGCTCGATCGGAGCCTTGGAGCGCGCGGCGGTCCTAGCCCGAGATCTCGAAGGTGCCCTTCATGTCGGGGTGGATCCGGCAATGGAACGGGTACGAGCCGGGAGCGCTGAAGACCAGGGCGCCGGCGCCGTCCTTGGCGATGTCGTCGGTCGTGCATCCGTTGTCGTCGAGGGTCGCCGTATGCGGCGCGCTGTCCTTGTTCGTGAAGCCGATGATGTCACCGACCTTGGCAGTGACGGCCGCGGGCTTGAACGCGAAGCCCTCGATGGTCACGGCGATGGTGCCGGCGTCGGTCGAGGCGCTGCACACACCGGCCGCCGGCTCGGACGCGGCGGGCTGGCTGGCCGGGGCGTCGGTCGCGGCGCTCGACGGGGCGGCCGAGCCGGCACCCCCGGAACACGCGGCGACCGCGAACGCGGCAGCGATGCCGAGCCCGGCGATGAACGGGTGTCGGATCATGGCGGTCTCCTCACAGTGGGGGTGGGCACGTTGAGGGTCCACGGTGGGACCCGGTGTCCCTCCCCGTTGGGTACGTCGCCCGGGCTGTGGCCGGTTTTGCGTACCCTTCGCGAGATGCCCCCTGCCATCGATGCCGACCGGATCCGCCGGCTCCTCCGACACGAGGCGCAGGTCCATGCGATCCCAGGGCGCGTCCTGTCCGACCTCGGGGACGGTCTGCTCCTCCACGATCCGTTCGATCCCGAGCCGTTCTGGAACCGCCTGGAGGCGGTCCGCTGGCCCGACCAGCCCGAGGCCTTCGACCGGCGCCTTGTGAACGTGCTCGTGCGCTTCGCCGTGGTGGGTCGCCAGCCCCACGTGTGGGTGACGCCCTCGGCCGATGAACCGCGGGACCTCGCGGCGAGGCTCGCGGCCAATGGCTTCAAGGACATGGGTCTCGGGCACCTGATGGTCGCCTGGGCGCCCGGTCTCGATCGCGCGGCGCTCCGACGCCCCGCGCCCCCGGGCGTCCTTGTGGAACGCATCAGCGTAGCCCGCGCGGCCGCCTTGCCCCACGGAGAGGGCCCGCCCGTCGCTCCTGACGTCGTGGGCGTGCTCATGGCGGCCTTCGGGGTCGAGGAGGAGCGGCGGGCCGGGGTGACCGCCGAAACCCTGGCGTCGCTCGCTGACCCGCGCTTCACCCACTACCTCGTCCGTCGCGACGGGACGCCGGTGGCCGCCGCGCGCCGTGCGACGTTCGATGGCATGTCGTACCTGTCGTCGATCGGGGTGGTGCCGTCGGCCCGCGGGCAAGGCCTCGGCGCCCTCGTCACGTCCACGGCCATGGCCGACGCCATCGATGCCGGGAGCGAGTGGCTGCACCTCGGGGTCTTCGCCGACAACCTCGCGGCCAAGCGCCTGTACGAGCGCCTCGGCTTCCTGGACGGCAGCCGGCCGTCGCCGGACATGCTGTTGACGGGCTAGGCAGTGCTGAGAGAGGCGTTCCGGACGCTCGGCATCGCGCCCGAAGACGAAGCGCGCATCCTGGCCATCGGCTGGGCGACGGTCGAGCTCGATCGCGCGATCCGGGAATTCGCGGCATCCGAGGAGTGCACCGATGGGTTCGTGGATGCCCCGCCGTCAGTCCTTCTGGGCGCGTCGTGTCGGATCAGCCAGGGTTCGGACGGCCCGCGCCTGGTCCTCCTGGAGCCATCGACGGAAGGCCGGCTCGCGGCAACGCTCGCTCGGCACGGCGAGGGTTGGGTCGCGGTCTGGCTGCTCGGCCCGCACGGGGATATCGACGACGGCCAGGGTTCGGACGGCCCGACCCTCAGCGCCGACCGGCCGGGTCCCCTGGGTACCGAGCGCCTCGTGCTCAGCAGTCCGCCCGCGGGCCCGCACCGGTTGCTTGTCCGGCCCGCTACCATCGGGATGCCATGACCGACCCATCGCTGATCATCCGACACGCCACCCCCGACGACGCCGACGTCATCGCGACGCTGTTCACCGATGAGGGCTACCCGGCAGGGCCCAGCGACATCGTCGTGCGTCTCGAGCGGTTCGCCTCGGCCGACTCGCAGGTCCTCGTCGCCGAACACGAGGGCAGCGTCCTCGGGTTCATCGCCATCCATGCCCTGGCCCGCTTCGAGCACGATGACCGGATCGTCCGGATCATGGCCCTGGTCGTGGATGCCGGAGCCCGCGAGCGAGGCGTCGGGCGGGCACTTATCGCACAGGCGGAACGGATCGGGCAGGAGCTCGGGGCGGCCTTCGTGGAGATCACCGCCGGTCACCACCGGCCCGAGGCGCGCCACCTGTACGAGGCCGTCGGGTACGACGCCAGCGTCGCCGCGTACCTTCGGAAGCGACTCTGACCGAGCCCTCTGAGCCACACGGTTCGCCGGGACCCCTGACCCCCGCGGCGTTCCCGCGTCTGCGCCTGCGCGAGGGCGCCGCAGAACTCCTGGACCTGCCCTGGGAGCGCCCCCTCGAGGCATGGTCGGACGCGCCGGATGGGCGCCTTGGGACCATGCGCTTCCGCGACCTGCCGGTGGGTCCCTCGCGCCATCTCGTGCGCTTCGTGGTCAGCGATCGACGGACCTACGCGCTCAAGGAGGAACCGCTGCGCGTCGCGACCGCCGAGTTCGATGTCCTCCGGCACCTCGAGGGTCTGGGCCTTCCAGCGGTCACGGCGGTCGGACTGGCGGCCGCCCCGGAGCGCGACTCGGCGATCCTCGTGACCGAGTACCTGTCGTACTCCATCCAGTACCGTCGCTTGCTCATGCGCGTGCCCGCCGGCCCGAGCGCGTCGCGCGACCGATTGCTGGACGCGATGGCATGGCTGCTCGTCGACCTCCATCGTACGGGGGTCTACTGGGGCGACTGTTCCCTCGCCAACACCCTGTTCCGCCGCGACGGGGACAAGATCCAGGCCTTCCTCGTGGACGCCGAGACGTCCGAGATCCACGCCCGCCTCTCGAACGGGCAACGTGCGTACGACCTCGATATCCTCGTCGAGAACGTCGCCTTCGGACTGGCCGACCTCGGCGCGATGCAGGGCCGGGACGACCCATCGGACGATGCCGTCGACGCCGCCGAGAGCGTCCGCACGCGCTACGCGCAGGTCTGGGACGAGGTCACCCTGGAACCCGAGCTGTCACCCGAGGACCGGCACGCGGTCCGCGCCAGGGTTCGCCGCCTCAACGAGCTGGGCTTTGCCGTGGACGAGATCTCGCTGGAGCCGACGGCCAGCGGCAACGGCGCCGTGCGTCTCCGGGTCGTGGTCGCGAACCGGCGCTTCCATGCCCGCGAACTGGAACGTCAGACCGGACTCGCGGCCCTGGAGGGGCAGGCCCGGCTGTTACTCAACGACCTGCGCGAGTACCGGGCCTGGCTCGAGTTCTACGACGGCCGGCCGATCAGCGAGCAGGAGGGCGCAGAGCGCTGGCACCACGAGGTCCTGGATCCGAGCCTGACCGTCCTGCTGCCCGCGATCGGCCCCGGTCGCGATCCGTTGCAGGCGTACTGCGACGTCCTCGAGCAGAAGTGGATCCTGTCCGAGCTCGTGGGCACGGATGTCGGCCTGCAGGCGGCCATCGACGCGTACCTTCAGCTCGGTGCCCCAGCGCCGGAGGCCGGTCCGGACGCCGACGGAACGACCAACCTCGACATCGACTGGACGGCTCCCCTGGACGAACCCCGGGTCGACCCGGACGAGTGACCGTGGGCCGTGCCACCATGTCGGGCGTGATGGAAGGAGCGGCTCGCGACCGCGAGATTCGATCCCGTTGATCACCATCGCTCGAGATGCACGAGGTCGTCGATGGCCTTGCGGCCGCCTGACCGGGGCGCCCGGGTAAGATCCGCCGGATCCGCCGGGTAGCCGAACGAGAGCAGATACTCGCAGTGGAGGTCGGCCGGGTAGCCCAGCAGGTCGCGGGCCCGGTCGTGGTCGTAGACGGTCGCGGGCACGCTGCCGACGCCCAGTTCCCAGGCCGCGAGCATCATCGAGTCAGCGGCCTGGCCAAGATCGAACAGGATCGATAGCGGCGCGTCGGCGGCGCGCGGATCCGGCGTCACCAGGGCGATCCCCACGGCGGCGCCGGCAAGGTGCCCGGCCCACGGCCCGAGTGTGGACAGCTCTCGGAGGTGCTCGCGATCGAGACACACGATGAACGACCAGCGCTGGAGGTTCTTGGAGCTGTTGGCCCGGCGTCCGGCCCGCACGATCCGCTCCAGATGCCCGGGTTCAAGCGGGCGATCGGCGAAGGCACGGATCACCCGGCGCGAGGAGATGGCCGTCCAGACGGGTCCGCTCGCCGAGTCCTGGTCGCTCACGTCAGCCGAGCCCCGGTTCGTCGGCGGCAGGATCGTCGGGCCCGGCGGCCCCGAACGTCGCGGCGCGCGTCGCGCCCGGCCGCGCCATGTCGGCGAACGAGCGCAAGCCGCCCGGAGTGGCCGCGACAGCCGTGAACCGCTGCTCACCGTCGGGGATGCGCTGGGCCGGCGTCGCCTCGGCGATCCGGGCCGCCTCGTCCGGGCTCAGCGGCCCACCAAGGTGTCGCGCAAGGAACCGGGCGATCGTGGCCCGGTACCCCGGATCCTCGTAGAGCCACGAGTGCTGTCCGCCGGCGATCACCAGCGTCTCGACGGGCGCCGTGGAGAGCACCGCCCCGCCGGCGCGTGCGTTCCTGGCCGCGCGGGCCAGGCGTCCGAGGTGGCTGACCGGCACGACCGCATCGTCCTGCCCATGGACGAGCAGGACCGGCCCCGTGTAGCGGGCGATCGCCGACGTCGCGCTGATGTCGCGCACATCGTGGCCGCGCGGATGGAGGTATACCCGAGTCGTGAACCAGGCGAGCGGGACGGCGATCGGGTCGGGGATGGGCAGTTTGGCGAGGCGGAACGTCTGGCGCGTGAGCCGGTACGGGTCGGCCGGGGTGGACGTCGCGACGATTGCCGCCACCCGCTCGTCGGCGGCCCCCGCGAGGATCGCTCCGATCGCGCCCATCGAGTGCCCGAAGATCGCCCCGACGGTCACCTCCGGACGCGCGATCAGGCCCTCGAACGCGGCCAGGGCGTCGCGCCCGAACTCCCCGGCGCTGACCGGCAGCTCCTCGGCCGCATTCTCGCCGTGGCCGCGGACGTCGATGGTCAGGCAGTGGAAACCCGCGGCGTGCAGGAACAGGGCGTTGGGCAGCGTCCGGTCGCGGGCGGATTCCCAGCCGTGGACGAGGGCCACGCCGGGTCCCGGCAGCCCATCACGGGCCGGGATGAACCAGCCCGGCAGGTGCACGTCGCCGGCCGTCACCGTGACCGATTCGAACGGCAGGCCGAGGTCTGCGGGATCGATCAGCGGCGGATGGGGCCGCGGGTACCCGGCACGGGCCCGGTAGGTGAGCGCGAAGCGATAGGCGAGTCCGAGCGGCGCGGCCGCGATGGCCGCGGCAAGTCCGGCGCGTTTGAGAGATCCCATGCCCCTATCGGACCCCGCGCAGCCCTCACCTGTCAAGCGCACCCGTGGACGGCCTCGTCGACTGCGGTCCGACCGGGCTGGCTACACTAGCCCCGTGGTGAAGCGCGACCCCCGGGCCGTGCTGGGCGTCACGCCCGGTGCGAGCCCGACCGAGATCAAGGCAGCCTGGCGTCGACTTGCCCGGGAGAACCACCCCGACCTGACCGGCGACGACCCGGCGGCGTCCCGCGCCGCGACCCAGCGGATGGCCGAGATCAACGACGCCTACGCGGCCCTCACCCGAGATCCGGGCGCCGATACGCGAGCCGGCGCGGGGGCCACGGACCGGGCGGACTTCGGGGCCGAGACCGACGCCGATCGCCGCCGCAGCGGCCCGCCGCCGCCCAGACCGACTCGACCGGTCACGGGTCGTGTGGACACGACGCACACCTTCCGACCAGGCAACCGATCCACGAGCGGCAGCGCCTGGCCAGGCGGGAGTGCCGCTGGGGCAGATGCGGGGGAACGCCCGAGCTCGCCCCTCAGCGGCCGGCCGCCACTGCGCGGAGAGCGCGTCCAGGGTGAGCCGCCGCGTGCGTCGACGCCGACCGGACCGGCGGAGCGTGGCCGCCTGCGCGATTTCCGCCGACCCACGCCCCCGACCCTGGACGTGGCCCGGAGCCATGTGATCGAGTTCGGCAAGTTCCACGGCCACGCCCTGGGCGAGATCGCCGTCTTCGAGCCGTCCTACATCGATTGGGTCGCGGGGACGGTCACGCGCGATCCCGAGCTCGTGGCCGCCGCGCGCGTCCTGCAGGCCGATCTCGACGCCCGCGGCGTCGGCCGCCGAAGCCATCCGACCCCGGTCCGGCCCGGTCGCTCGGCCTGACCCCCAGGTCCGGGCTCGGTCCGGGCTCGCGGCTCAAGGGCACGCTCGTGTGAGACACGCGTTCAACACGAACGAGCACGACTCATCTGCCCAGGATGCAATGCGTGTCTGACGCAAGCACGCTCGGGGGAGGGTTCCTGGGCGGCTACCCGGACGTGGAGATCGCCCCCCGGATATCGGAAGGCGATCGTGGCGGCGTCGGCGAGGAATGATCGATCGATGAGTGCAGCCGTCCCAACGAGCGTCTGGGCCCGATGGCCGAAGATCCGGTTACTCGGCTCGTGATCCAGATCCGGGATCCCTCCCTCGAACCTCCTCGAGAAAGCGTCCGGCTCCTGATCCGTGACCGACGCCCCAGGTGTGTCCCAGGTCGTTCGCGGGTCGGCTTGGGCAGAACACTACGAGCTCGCACCGGGTGCCGGCAATGGCCCCTCCGTCCCGCCCGGACGTCTTCGAAGGTCGGGCGCACGCACGCACCACCCCGGGACGGCCGTACCAGGTGTCCGGACGCACCGCCGGCGACCGAACGGCGCTGGACGGCATGGAGCGGCCACCTCTCGTACGCTTGGCGCATGATCCGCCGACGTCTGACCGGCTCGCCCCGGTTCGCGACTCCGCTCGTGGCCATCCTCGTCGTCGCGCTGGTCGTCGCCGGCTGCGCGGGAGCCGTCGCCTCCTTCGACCCGACGGGCTCGTGCGTCGCGGACGGCGTGGCAGTCGGCGCGTACCCCGAACTCGAGGCGCTCGTGCCCGCGACCTTCGAGGACCAGGTGCCCGAGACGCTCGACTCAGGCCGCAACTGCACGTCCGAGAACCTGGGCAGCCTGGCCTCCGCCGGTATCGACGAGGTCCGTTTCGCCGGCGGGACGTGGAGCTTCGGAGGGCGACGGGCCGCGGCACTCGTGGTCTTCCAGGCGCCCGGATTGAGGGCCGCGGACGTCGCCGAGTTCTATCGGGCCAGCGCCGCGATCGCGAATCGGACCGAGGTCACCGCCGCGACCGAGATGATCCTGGCCGACCGCAAGGGCTTCCGCCTGGATACGACGACCGGCGATCGGGTCCAGACCGTCCTGATCTGGCCGGCGTCGGTCGCGGACCGGGTCAACGTCGTCCTCAGCACAGACCTGCCGGACCCCAAGCTCCTGGCGGCCGTGGACGCCATCGAGGCCGTCGCCGACCGATGACCGTGCGAGCGCAACCTCATCCGGTGCTACAGTCGCGGCCATGAGCGAACGCCGCGCGGCTTGGCAGCGCGACCGCCTGGGCCCAGCCGTGGCCCGGGCGCCTGAGCGCAAGCCGCGCTTCTCGACGATCAGCGACATGCCGATCGACGGGCTCTACGGCCCGCATTCGCCGACACCCCATGGCGAAGGTCGGATCGGCCAGCCCGGTGAGCCGCCGTTCACCCGCGGAATCCATCCGACGGGCTACCGCAGCCGCCTGTGGACGATGCGCATGTTCGCCGGGTTCGGGGCCGCCGAGGACACCAACGCCCGGTTTCACCAGCTCCTTGGCGCCGGACAGACCGGCCTGTCCATCGCCTACGACATGCCCACGCTGTACGGCTACGACACGGACGACGCGGAGGCGGAAGGGGAGTTCGGTACGTGCGGCGTGGCCGTCAGCAGCCTTGCCGACATGGAGGTCCTGCTCGCGGGGCTGCCGCTGGACCGGGTGAGCACCTCGATGACGATCAATTCGCCGGCGGCCCCGATCTGGGCGATGTACATCGTCGCCGCCGAGAAGGCGGGCGTCCCGCGCGCGCGCCTCGAGGGCACGACCCAGAACGATATCCTCAAGGAGTTTATCGCCCAGAAGGAGTTCCTCTTCCCGCCTGACCCATCGATGCGCCTCGTGACCGACACGATCGAGTTCGGAACGCGCGAACTGCCGCGCTGGAACACGGTCTCGATCAGCGGCTATCACATCCGCGAGGCGGGTTCGACCGCGGTCCAGGAACTGGCCTTCACCATCGCCGACGGGATGGCCTACGTCGAAGCCGCCCTCGAGCGCGGCCTGCGCATCGATGACTTCGCGCCGCGCCTGTCGTTCTTCTTCAACAGCCACAGCGACTTCTTCGAGGAAGTGGCCAAGTTCCGGGCGAGCCGAAGGATCTGGCACGACCTGATGACCGGGCGCTACAAGGCGGAGCAGGAGCGCAGCGCCTGGATGCGCTTCCACACCCAGACCGCCGGCGTGTCCCTGACCTCGCAGCAGCCACTCAACAACCTGACCCGGGTGGCGTTGCAGGCTCTGGCGGCCGTGCTCGGCGGCACGCAGTCGCTGCACACCGACGCCTATGACGAGGCGCTGGCGGTGCCCACCGCCGAGGCGGCCCTGCTGGCCCTGCGTCAGCAGCAGATCATCGCCGAGGAGAGCGGCGTGGATGCCACCGTGGATCCGCTCGGCGGGAGCTGGTTCGTGGAGTCGCTGACCGACGAGACCGAACGGCAGGTCTGGCGCTACCTCGACGAGATCGATCGGCGTGGGGGCATGGTCGCGGCCGTGAAGGAGGGCTACCCGCAACGGGAGATCGCCGATGCCGCGTACCGTTATCAGCGCGAATTCGATGCCGGCGAGCGCCGCGTGGTCGGCGTGAACGCCTACGTGGACGAGTCCGAGGTCACGAGCGTGCCCGTGCTCGCCGTCCCCGAGGGCTCGGAGGAGCGGCATCGAGCGCGCCTGGCGCGGACACGCGCGGATCGGGATGCGGGCGCCGTGGAGGCGGCCCTGCGCGGCCTGCGCGAAGCGGCATCACGACCAGGGACGAGCGAGACGAACCTGATGCCCCACTTCATCCGCTGTGCCGAGGCCTACGCCACGCTCGGTGAGCAGTGCGCGGTCCTGCGCGGCGTCTTCGGGGAGTACCGCGAGCCGGTCGCCGTCTGACCCTTGGCGGTGGCGGGTCAGGCGTCCGCGGTCGACAGGGCGGCGAGGACCCCATCGGCGTAGCGGGTGGCGTCGGTCAGGGATGCGCCGTGCCAGTCCACCCCGAGCGACTCGCCGATGCCGGGCTCCTGGGACAGCCCACCCCCGAGCAGGATCGGGACCTGACGCCCGGGCGTGTTCGCCGCGGCGCCGGTCCGGACTGCCTTGACGGCCGACGTCGCGGCCTCGGCCCGTCGTGGGACGCTGGCCGTCAGCGCCACCAGCCGGGCCTCGTTGCGTTCCACGAACCGCGCGAGGTCAGCCGGCGGCACATCGGCGCCGAGGTTGGCCACCGTCCAGCCGCGCTCGCGCAGGACGTGGTCCAGGCACACCAGGGCGATCATGTGATGCTCACCTGCTACGCCGGCGAGGACGGCCAGCGGCCCGATCCGGGCATCGGAGCCGAGGTCCGGCCGGATCCGGTCGAGGACGCGCAGCAGGGTCTGACTGGCGAGGTGTTCCTCAGCGACCGACCACAGCCCGCTGGCCCAGCGCTCGCCGACAAGGTGCATCGCCCCGGCGAGAAGGTCTTCGTACACGTCGACTCGGGACCGATCGGTCATCGCCTCGCGCAGGACCCAGGCCGCGAGTTCGTCGTCACCGTCGGCGAGCAGGCCCGCCAGCAGTTCGGGCGTGAGCGACTCGTCCGGCATCCGTCGGGCGGCATCGGGATCGACGGGCGGAAAGGGAGGCATCGACGTCTTCGGGACTCTACCACTCGACGCTGGTCGGCCCGGCCGGTCTACCATGCGCTGCATGTACATCGATGCACTGGAATTCCTCGAGGAGGAGCGCGACGCCTGGGCGTCGTACGAGCCGCTCGCCAGCCTCACCGACGAGCAGCTGTCGCGAACGGTGGCAGGCGCGCACGACTGGTCCGGTCGCGACCTGATGGCCCACATGCTCGCCTGGCAGGGCGTGGCCCTGGAGGCGGCCAGGGAACTCGCCGTGAACGAGACGAGCCCGTCCTTCGCCGCGATGGACGCCGACTGGGAGGCTCGCGGCGGCGAGGTCGTCAACGCCGATCTGCAGGCCGCCTGGGCTGCCCGCCCGATGGACGACCTCCGGGCGACGTTCGGGACGCAACCGGGTGAGCTTCGTGGCTACCTCACAGTCGTGCCCGAGGCCCGCTGGCTCAAGCACGCCGACCACCTGCGCTCCTTCCATGACGAGACGACGGCCCACTACGAGGACCATCTCGAGGATCTGCGGGCCATCCTCGCGGCGGCCGGGTGACGCTGCGCGAGGTCCTCGAGGCCGCGGCGGACGATCTGGAGATGGAGGCGTCAGTCGGGCCGGACGGTGGACTGACCTGGGACGTGGCGGGACGACTGGTCGCGACCCTGGACGCATCGGGCGCGACCGCATCGTTCCGCCTGGATCCGGTGCTCGCCGGTGCGGCGCAGCGGACGCCGGACGTCGCGGGCTCGGCCCGGGGGGCCGAGTGGGTCGAATTCCGTCCGGCCGCCTTCGACGGTCATGACGCTGACCGCGCGGCCGCCTGGTTCGGCGCCGCCTCGCGACGCGCCGCCGCCTGACCGCACGTCGGCGATCCGGCACACCAGTTTCGCTCGCCCTCCTTGTCCGCGGAATCACTCGACCCCGGCCGAGGAGGCGACCGGGGTCGAGTGTGCGAGGAGAGCGGTGGGAGGGACCGTCAGTCGGCGGCGGCCTTGGCGAACTCGGCCAGGCCGAACTGCTGCTCGAGCTGCTCGAGCGGCCGGAAGCCGACGACGCCCTGGGGCTGCGCGCCGGGCTTGAAGAAGGCGATCGTCGGGATGCTCATGATGTTGAACGACTGCGAGAGGCGCGGATTGGCATCGACGTCGACCTTGACGACATCGACCGCACCGTCGTACTTCTCGGCAAGCTTCTCCATCTCGGGGGCGACGAGCTTGCACGGTCCGCACCAGGCGGCCCAGAAGTCGACCACCACCGGGCGCTCGGCCTTCAGGACGAGTTCCTCGAAGTTGGCGTCCGTGGCGTGCTTGATCTCCGCCATGGGTGTAGGTCCTTTCTCCCGCCGTACCTCCGCGGGAACGAGTGCTGAGAGCCCTTAGCGGGCAAGTTCCTGGATGAGCCGGTAGGCCTCCATGACCCGCTGGTCAGAGAGGCGATAGAGGATGGTGTTGCCGTCTCGACGGCTGATCACGAGCCCGGCCCGCCGCAGGACGGCGAGATGCTGGCTCATGTTGGGCACCTGGCACCCGACCCGCTGGCTGAGGTCGCTGACCGAGAGCTCACCCATGGCGAGCGACTCGAGGACGCACAGGCGCTTGGGATCCGCGAGGGCACGACCGACGGCGGCGAACCGCTCGCGATCGATGTCTGCGGAGAGGGGCAGGGTGTCCAACACGTCGCTGACGATATCAGTGTTTGCGCAAACTCGCAAGTGCCTGCGGTAGCGGGTGCCTGCGGTAGCGGCCGGCCCGGAAGGACGTGCATCGGAGGAATGGCGCCGCACAGAGCCCGCCGTCCGCCCGCCTTCAAGGTGCCGTATCGCCACCACCGATAGCTGGTGGGGTACGAGGGGCACAACGCGCTCCGATCGGCCCATCCTGGATCGCGCTTGCGCTATCCCACGCACGAACGAGCAGCCACCGCAGGCCGATTCCTGCCCCAGCCGGTCGTTGTGAACCCCGTAACCCACGGACTATCGGTGGCAGCGATACCCGCGGACGGAACCACCGCGCGCGGCGAACATCGGCGCGGCGGCGAGCGGGGGGGGCGGCGGCGGCGAGCGGCGAACATCGGTGCGGCGGCGGCCCATAAACCTGAGTCCATCCACCCGAGCGGCTACACGAAGAATGGGGGCGAGGTCAGCACGTAGCGCTCCAGGCCGTCCACCGGGCCGTCGGTGAAGTAGAGCATCACGAACGGATCCACCCGGAACCCGCGCCCCAGCAGATGCTTGAACGCGGCAGACGCCGTGAGCGCCATATCGAACGTGACCGACGCATGGCCCGCCGCTGCGGCCGCCGTTTCACCGTCGCCCAGAAGGACCGGGAGATCATCCACCTCGAGGGCCGCAAATGGGCCGCCCCACGCCGGCCGGATCGGGTGATAGCCGTATCCGACGGCCTGTCCGTTCCGTCGGTAGAGCCAGCCGGGCCGTAGCGACGCCAGCCAGCGGTGGTCGACGTCGCGCCGGAAGCCGATGGTCGCCCGATCGATGGCGCCGAGCGCTTCGAGTGGCGGAGCGCCCGGATCGATCCGCTCGCGCACGAGGTCGGTCGGCAGCGAGACGGGCCGCGGAGCTCCCGCGACGAAGGCCATCGCGACCTTGCCCGCGAGCCCGGCCTGCAGGTATCGCGAGATCGCCCGCGGATCGATGGTCGCGACGATCGAGCGGTGTCGAACCCCGGTCGCCGGGAAGGCTCGCGCGAGCAATCCGCGCCCGATGCCGCCGGCCTGGGCCTCGGGCAGGACGAAGAACTCGGTCAGTTCGCGAACGCCATCGCGCACGATCGAGCGCGCGTAGCCGATCGCTCGGCCGGTCGTCTCGTCCTCGGCGAACCACCACTCGTCCGCGGTCATCGCCAGGTGATCGAAAAGCGGGCGGCGCAGTTCCCAGGCCGTGGATGGCTGGGCTGCCGTCGCGTTGGCAGCGCCCCCCGTCCGTCGACCGAGGTCGTCGATGGTCGGCTCGAAGATGTCGAATGCGAGGCGCGAGTCAGCGGCCGCGCCGCGTCGATAGCGGACCATGGCAGCAGGGTACGTCGTGCGATACTCGGCCGCATGGCGACCCACCTGGCCGACGACGATGTGTCGATCGCGGCCATCGATGCGGCGGCGGCGCGGCTCGCCGGCCTGGTCCGCCGGACGCCCATCCTCGAGTCACGGACGGCCGCGAGATGGATCAAGGCAGCGACCGGGGTCCTGATTCGAGGCGGGTCGCTGGGGGTCAAGGCCGAGCATCTCCAGACGACGGGGTCGTTCAAGGCCCGGGGCATGACCAACCGCATCGCGACGCTCTCGGACGAGGCGCGTGCGCGCGGCGCGATCACGCTGTCAGCGGGCAACGCCGGACAGGCCTATGCCTGGGCCGGAGCTGCCGCGGGGGTGCCGGTCACGGTCGTCATGCCGGCCGCGGCGGTGCGCTCCAAGGTGGACGCGTGCCGCGGCTACGGCGCCCGCGTGGTCCTCCATGGTGCCCACGTCGGCGAGACGTTCATCGAGATGGAGCGGATCTGCGATGAGGAAGGGCTCACGTTCGTTCACCCCTTCGACGACGCGGAGGTCATCGCCGGGAACGGCACGGCCGGGCTGGAGATCTGCGAGGACGTGCCGGACGTCGATGTCGTGGTCGTCGCCATCGGCGGCGGCGGATTGATCTCCGGGGTGGCAGCCGCGCTGAAGGCGCGCCGACCCTCCGCACGGATCTACGGCGTGGAGCCTGCGACGTCCGACGCCGTCTCGCGCGCATTGGCAGCCGGCGAGGTCGTCCGGATCCAGCCTGCGAGCGTGGCCGATGGCCTCGGGGCACCGTTCGCCGGGCGCCTTACGCTGGCCATGACGCAGCGCTACGTGGACGACATCGTGCTCATCGAGGACGCGACGATCCTGGCCGGCATGCGCTTCGCGCTCGAACGGATGAAACAGGTCTTGGAACCCGCGGGAGCCGCGGCGCTCGCGGCCGTGCTGAGCGGCGCCGTGCCCATCCGCAACGACGAGCGGGTGGTCGTCCTGGCGTCAGGCGGCAACGTGGAGGTGGATCGGCTGGGCGCCTTGCTCGAGGCCGCAGGGTCGCTGCCGGGCGCATCGGCGTGACCGACGACGGGCCGCCTTCCGCCGAGGAGCCGCCTCTCGCCGAGCCAACGTCCCCCGCGGAGGAGCCGCCTTCCGACGCGGCCGGCCCGCCTCTCGCCGAGCCAACGTCCGCCGCCGGCCCGCCTCTCGCCGAGCCAACGTCCGCCGCCGGCCCGCCTGCCGAGCACTCGCTGCCGCCCGAGCAAGCTCGTCCGCCGATCCCGCTGGCGACGATCCGCGGTCTCCTGCCGGCGTCCTTCGATCTCGTCGGGCGGGCCAGCGAGGATATGCGCCGGGCGTCGTTCTACATCGGTGCGGTGACTCTCGGGACCCTCGGCCCGCTGGTCCTGGCAGTCTGGGCCCTGGTCGTCGCAGACCGCGTGTTCTTCGACGCCGAGACGCTCTTCGCCGGTGATGAGGGCGGCTCGTTGGGCCTCCTCGGATCGGTCGGGTTGGTTGGCCTCGTGGTGGCCGCAGTGGAGAGTCGTACCCTGGCGACCGCCGTGCTTGGCGCGCGGATGGCCAGCCGATCGCTGACTGTCCGACAGGCGCTGACCCGCGCGAGGGCGCGGTTCTGGCCATCTGTCGGGGCATCGATCTTGGTCGGCATCGTGGTCGGGGTCGCCCAGGCCATCGGCGAGGCGCTCGTGACCCCGGTCCTCGGCCAGGCGACCGAGGCCACGCTCATCACCTCGACCATCATCACGGCGATCGTCGGAGCGCCATTCGCCTACGTCCTTTCCGGCATCGTGCTCGGCGACGTGGGCGCAGGCGAAGCCATCCGGCGCTCGTTCATGGTCGCCCGCGCGCGCCGGGGCGCGGCTGCGATCATCGTGACGTTCGAGACGATCTCCGCTCTCCTCATCCTCTTCGGACTGAGTGCCGGCGCCGATACCGTCGCTCGCTTCTTCGGCGTGCTCGGCATCGGGCCCGACAGCGGTCCGGCCGGACTGGCCATCGCGACGCTGGCCCTGGTGGCCGGCGTGTTCGCGCTTGGCACGCTGCTGTACACGGTGACCGCGCTGACCGTAGCGCCACAGGTCGTGATGTTCCTCGGGCTCACCCATGCGACGGTCGGCCTCGACCAGGCCGAACAGTCCCGACCCGGCCGCTGGTTCACACGGCCCATGCTGGCCGGGTTCGTTCTCGCCCTCGTGGGGCTTGCATCGGTGGTCCTGCCACTCCTCTGACGGCCGTGCGTCGCGGTCAGCCCACGCCGAGTTCGTGGAGTCGGTCGTCGTCGATGCCGAGATGGTGGGCGAGTTCATGGACGACGGTCACCCAGACCTCGTCGGCGAGATCGTCCGGGTCCGGGAAGTCGGCCTCGAGGGGCAGGCGGAAGAGGACGATCCGGTTGGGCACGGGCGCGTCGTCGGCGCCCCAGGCAGTGCGCGGGATGCCGTCGTACGCGCCGTACAGCGTCTCGCCGGGCGCCATCTCGTAGTGTGCGAGCTGCGCCGCGTCGGGCTCATCGTCGATGACGATCGCGACCTCCTCGAGCGCGGCCGCGAAGGGCATCGGGATCGACGCCAGGGCCTCGTCCACGAGGTCTTCGAACGGCCGATGTCTGAGGGCGCGGCGATGGTCCACGGTGGTTGTGCGAGAACCGCGGCGTCGCTTCGGCATGTCGGACCTATCCTAGAGCCGATGACCCTCCAGCTCGACGCTGTGCCCGCACCCGACCGCGCCGCCGAGCCTGCGGGGTTCATGGTCAGCGCGGACGGCGGGGAGCGAGTCCACTACCTCGACTGGGGTGGACCGGCCGGCGCCCCCGGGGTCATCGCCATCCACGGCCTGTCGGGCACAGCCTGGAACTGGACGCCGGTGGCGCGCCGACTTTTGGGTGTGGCCCGGTTCGTGGCCATGGACCTGCGCGGCCACGGCCTGTCGGACGCGCCGACGGAGCCCGAGGCCTACGACCTGGCGTCGCTCGCCGAGGATGTGGTCGTGGTGGCCGAGGGCACGGGATCGCTCGGATCGGGCGGTTCCGGGGTCGTCCTGGCGGGCCACGGATTCGGCGCGATGGTCGCCCTGACAGCCGCGGCTCGGCTGGCCGATGCGTGCGCCGGAGTCGTCCTGGTGGACGGCGGCTGGGAGTCGATGGAGGATGCGACCGGCATCGATGCCGACGAATTCCTGCGCGGGATCGACGAGCCCCCCGAGGTCATGCGCTCACTCGCCGCGTTCCTGGCCGACCGCGCGGCCTTCGACCCTGCCAGCTGGGACGCGGACCAGGAGCGCGCGGCTCAGGCGACGGTCGTGGAGACGCACGCCGGTAGGGTGCTGCCGGCGACTCGGCCGCACGCGCTGGACGCCAGCGTACGCTCCATGTTCCGGTACGACCCGGCGACCGTCGTCCCGGACCTGGCGGCGTCGATCGTCGTGCTGCGCGCGGCGAACGAGGCTCCCGGGCCTCGGGAGGCCACGCTCGCACGCCTGTCGGCGCGGCGCGTGGCGGCCGGCCGCGCGCCCATCGAGACGTTCGCCTTCGAGCGCAGCGGCCACAACCTGATGCGCTACCGTCCGACCGAGGTCAGCGCCGCGATCCTGTCCCTGACCGCAGCCCGGAGTCGATGAGGAGTCCCATGCAGGTCGTTTACACGCCCCTCCACCTCGCGCACGACATCAGCGTCGAGACCTACATGGGTGTCGCCGTGCCGGCGAACGAGGTGGCCGAGCGGGCGGAGCGCATCCGCGACGCGCTGACCGCGGACGGCGGCTTCGAGTTCAGGGGGCCGACCGAGCACGGCGAGGCGCCCATCAGCGCGGTCCACGACGAGGGCCTCATCCGGTTCCTGGAGGTCGCGTGGTCGGAGCTGCGCCAGCAGAACATCCCGCGGGCGTTCCTGAGCGCCGACACCTACCCCAACCGGGCGATGTTCGAGGACATGAGCGCCGAAGCCGTGGCCCAGTTCGTCCGGGAGCCGCGGGCGCACGTCGGGGGTCGAGCCGGATTCTGGGGGCTCGATAGCGCCGCGCCGCTGGTCGCCGGCACGTACGTGGCCGCGCGCGGGGCCGTGGACGTCGCCCTGACCACCGTCGATCTCGTGCTCGACGGCGGCGCGACCGCAGCCTACGGGTTGTGCCGGCCGCCAGGGCACCACGCCGCGCGCTCGATGTACGGCGGATACTGCTTCTTCAACAATGCCGCGATCGCGGCCGAGGCGATCACCCGCGCGACCGGCGAGCGGGTCGGGATCATCGATGTCGACTACCACCACGGCAACGGCACGCAACAGATCTTCTGGCGTCGCGGCGACGTTCGCTACGTGTCCATCCATGCCGATCCCGAGCGCCAGTACCCGTACTTCCTGGGCCGCGCCGACGAGACCGGGGAGGGGCAGGGGAGTGGCGAGAACCTGAACCTGCCGCTGCGGCCCGGGGCCACCGACGAGGACTATCTCGTGGCGGTGGATCGCGCGTGCGAGGCGCTGGACGCCATGCCCGGATCGGTCATCGTCGTGTCACTCGGCTTCGACACGTACGGGCTCGATCCGATCGGGGACTTCGCGCTGACCACGGCCGTCTACCACGAGGTCGGTCGGCGGGTGGCCGCGCTGGGGCGGCGACTGGTGATCCTCCAGGAGGGCGGCTACCACCGGCCGTCGCTGGGTGAGAACGCCCGGGCCTGGCTGCGCGGGGCCGAGGGTCGCTCGTTCGAACCGCGTCCGGCTGCCGGCTTCGGGCCGTCTGGGGCGGTCGCGGGATGATCGACCACGCAGGCCCCGACCTCGACGGCGTGGTCGCCGCGCCCG
>JANOTJ010000162.1:0-1980 GCA_031416295.1 Chloroflexota bacterium | reverse complement strand
GAGCACGTCCAGCTGATCGTCATCCCAAGACGCGTGATCGAGATGACCTGCGTGGCGTGACGAGGATGGCCTCGGTCCTCCGGTTGGCAACGGCCGACGAAGCACCGCGGTTCCTGCAACCGGCGGCGCCCTGATACGACCCCGTGGTCCAGCGGCCGGACAGGACAACCGCGCGGGCATCGCCGGAATGCCGGAGGGCCGCCTCGCGGCGCACCCGGCGGCGGGCGCGGCGAGCGGGGCCCAGCCGTTCGCCGCACTCACGTTGCGGATCGCCTCGTCCCCGCCAAACCTCGGACCCATCGTGGTCGTGCACACGGTCTCGCTCAGCCGGAGTGAGCCGTTCGTGCCGGCAGACCACGGCTCACCCCGGGCCCGGGGAACCCGGGCCAACCACCGGGATCACCGATGCATACCATCTGGAGGTCGTCGGTCCGGACGGGGTGACCCTGCTCGGGGTCGGTGACGACGAGCGCATACGAGATCAAGGTCGTCAATGGCGGAGACGTCAAGCACGAGTTCACGGCCGGGGACTTCTTCAACTCGGTCGCCTTCCGCAAGGCCGAGGACGCTTCGGCCGAGTTCAAGGCGCCCGCCCCACGCGAGGTGGAGGTGTTCGCCGGCATGTTCGGCACGATCACGGTGATAGGCGCCCCGTGATCTGACTCGACGGAACCTCGGATGCCCGTCACCCGAATTTGAGTGGCGGGCATCGCCTGTTGGCCCCGGCTCGTGGTGGGCCTGGGGCCCCGGCTCGGTCAAGGCAGCCTGTCAGAGACCCGTGAATAGATGACATTCGGCCCTGTCGGCCCCGGATGGGTGCGCCTAGCCTCCATGCGTGAACATTCTGGTGATCCTCAACGACCCGCCATACGGCACCGAGCGCTCGTACAACGGCCTCCGGCTCGCGCTCAGCCTGGCGAAGCAGCCCGAGGTCGAACTGCGCGTCTTCCTGATGGCCGACGCCGTCCGTTGCGCCCAGCGTGGCCAGCAGACCCCCGCCCGCTACTACAACATCGAGCGGATGCTCACGGGGCTCCGAGTGAAGGGTGTGCCCATCGGCGCCTGCGGGACCTGCATGGAGGCCCGCGGCATGGGCGACGAGGCGCTCATCGAGGGTGCCCACCGCTCGTCGATGGCGGAGCTCACCACCTGGACGCTGGCGGCCGACAAGGTCGTCAGCTTCTAGCCCGTAGCAGGAGGTCGATCATGGCCACGGTCCTCGTTCTCGGCGGCGGCATCGGGGGTGCGGCCGCGGCGAATGCCCTGCGCGAACGCCTGGGGCGGCGACACCGGATCGTCGTCGTCGATCGCGAGACCGAGCAGGTCTTCGCGCCGTCGCTGCTGTGGCTGATGGTCGGGCAGCGCCGGCCGGCCGCCATCTCGCGTCCCCTGGCGAAGCTGCTCCGGCCCGGGATCGAGATCGTGCACAGCCGTGTCCGGGAGCTCGACCCGGCCGCGCGGCGCGTGGCGACCGACGGCGGGGAGCTCACCGGCGACGCGATCGTCGTCGCCCTCGGCGCGGAGCTCGCTCCGGAGGCCATGCCGGGCTTTGCCGACGCCGCCCACGACTTCTTCACGCTCGAGGGTGCCGACCGGTTCGCGAGCGCCCTCGCGGGCTTCTCCGGCGGCCGCATCGTCGTGGCCGTCAGCGGGCTGCCCTTCAAGTGCCCGGCGGCGCCGTACGAAGCCGCCTTCCTCATCGACGCCGATCTGCGACGACGGGGTCTGCGCGATCGAAGCACGATCGAGCTCCACACGCCCGAGCCCGCGCCGATGCCGGTCGCCGGACCCGTGCTCGGCCGGGCCGTGGTGGACCTGCTTGCCGAACGGGGCATCGGCTACTTCCCGGGGCATTCGATCGAGGCGTACGAGGGGGCGGCGCGCCAGATCCGGTTCGCGGACGGGTCGGTGGCCGGGTACGACCTGCTCGCGGCGGTCCCACCCCATCGGCCACCCGCGGTGGTCGCGGGCTCCGGCCTG
>JANOTJ010000161.1:0-3055 GCA_031416295.1 Chloroflexota bacterium | reverse complement strand
CCATCCCCTCGACCGCGAATCCCATCGATCGCGCGGCCAGACCCAATCCCTGATCGTGTGTCGCGAAGAGCAATCCGTCGTACTGCCCTCGGACGAGGAGCGCACTCGCCAGGTGCTATCGGAGTTCGGGACGCTCTGGCGGAACCCGGCCATTCCTGACCGGCTTCGGGAGGAGGCGCTCCGCGAGATCTTCGCGCGCTTCGATGTTGACGACGCGGAGATCGTCGCCGTGCACCCGCAGCCGAACGAGAATGCCTGGCTGCTTGGGCTCGTGGCCGCGCGAGAGGAGCGGTTGCCTACGCAACGAGTGATGGTTATGGTCGGGGCGAGAGGATTTGAACCTCCGACCTCATCGTCCCGAACGATGCGCGCTACCAAGCTGCGCCACGCCCCGACCGAGGGTGCTCGTTTGACAGAGCCTGCGGATGATACAGCACGGCCCGGCGAGGGGGCCGAAGCCACCTCGCCGGGCCGACGAGCCTGCGGGACCCGAAACCCCGGGGGCCCGCCGTGATCAGCTCGCTGGGGTGAGCCAGACGGGGTAATCCCGAACGCTCTCCGGCGACCCGTCGCGGGCCGAGGCGACCCACACCCGGAGCGTGCCCCACTGCCCCTCGGAGACCGAGTACGGCGCGCTGACATCGAACGTGCCCCGGCAGCCGGTCCCGCAGCTCGCCATCGCGAACTGCTCGTAGACGGTCCGACCATCCGCGTCGAGGATCGTGATCTGGAACGTGGCCTCGAACACGTTGGCATTGCCCGCGACGCGCGCCGGGTTACCGATCGCGGCCCCGAACGCCGGTCGATCCACGAAGATCGAGGGCAACTGATCCTCGAAGTCGGCACGGGTCTGCGGGCCGTCCAGGACGATGCCCTCGGCACCGAACGTGGTGACCGTTCGGCCCTCGACCTGGAAGAGCACCGAGCCGATCGACGAGAACTGGGTCAGCGTGTACACGACCTGCCCGAGTCGATAGAACGACGACGTGCTGCCGCCGCCGGTCTCGAACTCGGACGACAGATCGACGGTCGCAACACCGTCCCGGATGGACACGCCGCGCAGTTCCGTGCCGCCCGGGATGGCGCTCGAGATGCCCTCGGCGAGGTGCCCCGCGAGCAGTTCCTCGATGGCCGCCCGGGCCACGCTTTCGGTGGCCGGAACGACCTGGAGGGTCGGCACGAGCCCTTCCACCCCGACCGCGCCGGACAGGACGCCGTAGGTGCGCACGATGATCGTCTCGACCGGGCTCGGCGAGGCCGTGGGCGCGCTGCTCGGGCCGCCGTTCGGGGTGGCGGTCGGCGTCGACGGCGAAGGCGAGGCGCCCTCGCTCGGGGCCGGTGTGAGGTCGGGACCACCGGGCTGCGAGGCGACCGGGGTCGGCGTGGTCTGGGCTGGCGGGACGCTCCCGAGGCTGCCCGACGGCGAGCACGCCGAAGCGACGATGGCGATGGCCGTCATGCCGGCAAGGGCGATGGTCCGGCTGTGCGAGAGAGAAGACTGACCGTTCATGGCTGACGCTCCTGTGACGATGGGTCCAGGGCCTCACTGTCGCGCCCTGACATGACGGTCCCATCGCCGTCCGGTAACGATCGGGTCACAGCGTCCGGCGCCACCGGCAGCACGACCTCGATCGCGAGGCCGCCGCCGGGCCGGGCAGATGCCTGGAGGTAGCCGCCAAGGAGCGCGGCATGCTCCGCGGCGATGGCCAGGCCGAGGCCGCTGCTGCCGCCGGAGCGCGATGGATCGAGCTTGCTGAAGCGCTCGAAGATGCGCTCGAGCCGGTCGGCCGGCACGCCCGGCCCGCGATCTGCGACGGTGATGACGACGTCGTCGTCGCGCCGCTCGGCACTGACCGTGACCTCGGCAGCCGGCGCATGCTCGCGCGCGTTGTCGAGCAGGTTGCCCACGATGCGCTCGAGGCGCCGCGGATCCGATTCGACGACGAGCGCCGGTTCGGGTGACGCGAAGCGCGCGGTCGGCAGGCGCGCCGCGATGACCGCGCGCACGAAGCGCCCGACGTCCACCGTCTCCAGGGCCACGTGTTCGGCCCCGGCATCGAACCGCGAGAGCTCCATCAATTCCTCGACCAGGACCCGCAGGCGTTGGACGTCACCGACCAGCAACTCGGCGGCTCGGCGGCTCTCCAGCGGCATGGCCCCGAGGTTCGCTCCGACGATCGATGCCTCGGCGACCAACGCGGTCAGGGGCGTCCGAAGCTCGTGCGCGACGTCGGCCACGAACCGCCGGTTCTGGTCCTGCGCCGCTTCCAGGCTCGCGATGGTCGATTGCAGGGTCGCCGCCATCCGATTGAAGGAATCCGCCCAGGCCCCGAATTCGTCGGCCGACCCGACCGGGACGCGCGCGCCGAGGTCACCGGCACGGATCCGCTCGGCAGCCCGGGCGCCCTCCTCGACCGGGGCCAGGACGCCCCGGGCGACCGCGCGCGCCGCCGCCAGCGCGACGAGCACCAGGATGAGGGCGCCAACGGCCAGGGCGAGCCGGAGCTGGTCCACGGCATCGCGGATCGCCGTCGCGTCGTGCACGAAGTAGAACGTGGGGGCGCCGGTCGAGCCAGCGGGACGCCCTCCGACGACGAGGACCGGTCCCGCCGCGATCTCGCTCCAGGCATAGGCAAGCTCGCCACCGGCGATCCTGGCCCGCATATCGGCCGGCAACCTGTCGAGCAGCCCCACGAGATCGTTGCGCGACACGAACAGGCCGCCGCCTCCGACCTCGACGATCGATTGGACGCCGCGCTGCTTGAAGGTATCGCCGAGCCCGCTGCGATCGATGTCATCGGCCGTCGGGTCGGCCGGCAACTGGCGCCCGGGGACGGTCACCGACAGGTCGAACCGAGCCTGCGCTTCGGCGTCGTCGAGCGCCTGGGCATGCAAGCGGACATCGGCCACCACGGACGCGCCGATCCCGAGGACCGCCGCCGTCAGTCCCACGAGGGCCACGAGCACGACCGCCAGACGAGTCCGGATCCCGCGTCGCCAGGGCACCGCCTCAGCGCTCGCCGGGAGGGTTGGCCGCCTTGTAGCCGGCTCCGCG
>JANOTJ010000160.1:0-19592 GCA_031416295.1 Chloroflexota bacterium | reverse complement strand
CGAAGAGGGTGCTGCGGATCGACGGATCCGAGGCCGGTCGCGCCGCGGCGAAGACGCTCCGGAAGACCTGGCCTGACACCGTCTTCGTGCCACTGGACCCGATGAGGGTGACGCTGCGCAGGCGCCCGGACACGCCGCGGTCAGTCAAATCGAGGGCGGTCAGGTCACCCACGTTCGTGCGCGGATCGCCCGCGAACCAGGCCGAGAGCTGGTCGCGCGAGTATGTGGCGGTCGCCCAGATCGCGTACGGGGCCGCGTCGTCCCAGGCGCTGCCGTCGGGCCGTCGGTCGGCGCTGCCGCGAAGGTAGGAGACCGCGCCCGCGACGACCGCCCCGGTCGAGCTGACGTACACGTTCTCGTTGTGCTCGGTCGCGCCGCCGCCGGTCGAGTGAAACATCGCGTTGGCGATCTCCGAGCCCTTCTTGAGAACCACCCCGGCGCTCGCGCTGATCGCCGACGTCGTCGGGCTCCGCTCGCCCTTGACGCCGAGATAGACCTGCGAGCTCGAGTCGTCGACGACATCGAAGTAGCTCGTGTCCGGGCGCAGCCGTCGAGCGGCGTACGAGCGGGCGGCGATCGCCTGCGCGCGAAGCGCCTCGGTAGGCCAGCTCGAGGGCATCTCGGCCGGGACGACGCCGCGCAGGTACAGCTCGAGCGTTGTCTCGTTGGTCACGCTGGCGGTGGCCGCGGTCGAGCGGAGGCCGACCCGGATGGCGCCACGATAGGTGTCGGCGCTGGCGGGCTTGGCATCCACCTCGAAGATGGTGGCCGAGGTGAGGCCACGGACCCGGAACGTGCCGATCTTCGCGTCGCGCAGGATGGCGCCGTCCGACGCGATGACCTTGACCCGCCACGACACCGTGCCGCCGGATGCGGTCGGGCGGACCTCGAGGCGGGTATTCGCCGGGAAGGTCGTCCCGACACCGTCGATCTGCCACTCGCCGCGCCGGCCCCAGAGCACAAGCGGCTTCGACGTCGAGGCGCCGAGGGCGGAGAACAGGCGCACCCGGATGGCGGTGTCCGTCGGGACGCTGCCGAGGGTCGTGTCGCGGTAGTAGTGGGCCAGGATCGTCTCGGCGGTCTGGCCGTCCAGCGCCCGGCCGCGCGCCCCGTACTGGTTCATGCCCACGCCATGGCCATAGCCGCGGCCAAGGAAGGTGACCGTCTCGCCGAGGATGATCGGGCCGGTCGCCGTGGGCCAGACGGGTGTGCTGGATCGCGGTCGAAAGGTCGCCACCGGGTCGGAGCGGGTGGCCGGTTCGGCGGCTCGGACGTCACTCGGCGCGGTGCCCGTCGCGAGGCCCGTCGCGCTCACCACGGCAAGGCCCATGAGCAGGGTCACGAGCGGTCGGGCAGGGGACCGTCGGGTGGCGAGGCGGCGGGGGATCGGGGCGGTGGTGCGCATCGGCTCCTCAAGCATGCCCGGTGCGTCGGCGCGCCAGCCATGGCCCGACGGGGCCACAGCTCGGGTCGCCGAATGGACTACCGGGCCGCTACGCTGTCGATATGGGACTCCGCTGTTACCTGGGCCACGGGGCGAGTGGGACGGCCGCCAGCATGACACCGTTCGTCGAGGGGCTCCAGTCTCGAGGCGTCGCCGCCACCGCCATCGACCTGCCCCGGCGCAAGGCCGAGGACGCGCTGCCGGCGTTCCACCTTGTCGTCCCGTCGGCGCCCGACGTGGTCGTCGGCGGCCAGTCGTACGGCGGTCGCGTGGCGAGCCTTGCCGCCGCCGAACCCGATGCGCCGTACGCCGCGCTCGTGCTGTTCAGCTTCCCGTTGCACCCGCCGGGTGGCACGGAGCGCGCGGCGGCCCGTTCCGCGCACCTGCCGGCCATCCGCTGTCCGACGCTGTTCCTGTCCGGTGAGTCCGATCCGTTCGCGCGTCTCGACCTGCTGCGCGCGGCGGTCGCCACGGTCGGCGGGCCGGCGGAGCTCGTCACGTACCCGAAGCTCGGGCACACGCTCAAGCCGGTGCTGGACGACGCCCTGGACCGCGTGGCGGCCTTCCTGCGGGAAATCACGACCTGACGCAGTCGGCTTCTTCGGGCCCCTCGATCGCTTGCCCGACGGCAGCATCGCTTACTGGGCCGCCCAGGCGTTCGTGACAGATGCTCTGGTGGTGGACATCGGTCAGGGGTCCAGGGTCGCGGGCCGGTGGTCGCTCACACGATGACGTTAGCTCAGGCGGCTGTCACCGCCGCAGCTGACGACTGCCCACAGCGGAAGCATCTGACACGGATCGGGTGCCGGGGGCCGGCGTACGTACGGACCTGGCGGGGCCGATGCTCTGTGTCGATACGGGCAGCGCCGCTCGGTTCACAGCAGTGACGCAGGGCTTGCCGGATCGGGATCGGGCCCGTATCCTCTGCCGCCCCAAGGCGCCGCGCCCCACCCGCGACGCCCAAGCACGATGTCTCGTCGCCGTCCGGGCGCTGCAGACCGCGGCCCCATCCGCGGTCCAGCTCCGACTCGACCGGGCCCACGTTCGATCCGCTCACCGGATCGTCCAGGCAGGAAGGACACCATATTGCGTGTGCGAACAGGCCGCCGAAGCGCGGTCGTCGTCGCCTTCGTGGCAACGGCATTGATGATCGGGGTCGCCGGCCCCGCAGCGACCGCCGCCAGCGCTCCGTCGGGCCTGATCCGATTCCGTGAAGCCGTCGGCCAGATCGAATCCGGTGGGAACTACACCGCCCGTAACTCGAGCTCCGGCGCGTACGGCAAGTACCAGATCATGCCCTCCAACTGGCCGTCCTGGGCGGGAACGTACCTCGGGAACTCGAACGCCTCGTGGTCGCCGTCCAACCAGGACACGGTCGCCTCGGGGAAGATGACCTCGCTCTATCGATGGCTCGACAGCTGGAAGCGCGTCGCCTACTGGTGGCTGACCGGTTCGTCCCGGACGAGCGGCTGGTCCTCCTATGCGACCGCCTATGTGAACAAGGTCATGGCCCGCTACGCCGATGGCGTGGAGTCGACCACGTCGGTCAGCGCAGATGTGCAGCGCGTGAGCGAGCGCAACGCGATGATCACCTGGACCGGCACGTGGAAGGCCGCGCACCACACGGGCTATGGCGGGGATCGCGTGCTCTACGCGACGGCTGCCGGCGCGAGTGCCTCCTTCACGTTCACCGGCACGAAGGTCGTCTGGTACGGGCCCAAGGGGAAGACGCGCGGTCAGGCCAAGGTCTACGTGGACGGTCTGTACATCAAGACGGTGAACATGCAGCGCAGTTCGTTCCTGGCCCGGAGCGCGGTATTCAGCTACCGCTGGGCGGCCGCCGGCGAGCACACGGTCCGGATCGTCGTCGTCGGCACCAGCGGTCGACCGATGGTCGCCATCGACGAGTTCGCGATCACCCGCTGAGGCATCCGATCAAGCCCGGCGGCGCGCGTCAGCGCGTCGCCAGCACCTCGATCTCGACCCGGAAGTCCTCGGCGAGAGCGGTCACTCCGACCGTCGCGCGGGTCGGCGGCTCGGTCGGGAAGAACTCGCGGTAGACGCTGTTCATCGCGCCGAACTCGCTGAAGTCCCGCAGATAGACCGTGCACTTCACGACGTCAGCGTAGTCCAGCCCGGTCGCGTGCAGCAGGCGTCCGACGTTGTCCAGCATCTGGCGCGTCTCAGCCTCGATGCCGCCCGGGACGGCGCCTGGCTGCCCGGGCACGTTGCCGACCTGGCCGGCCAGGAAGACGAACCCGTTGGCCTCGACGACCTGGCTGAACGGATAGCTGCCGGGCGGGATGCCGGGCAGGGCCGGCACGGTCTTGGGCATGGGCTGGGCCTCCTTCTTGAGCGCGAGCGCGCGCCAACGTGCACAAGCGTGCGCCAACGTGCAGAGCGTGCGCAAGCGCGAGTGTGGCCCATCGCCTGTAGCCTGTGCGGGCCGATGTCCATCACCTCCGCTCCCGACGGTGTGCCCGCGATCGCGACGCGTGGCCTGGGCAAACGCTACGGCCGTGACGGCGCCCCGGCGCTGTCGGACCTGGACCTGACGGTCGAGACCGGGGAGATCTTCGGATTCCTGGGTCCCAATGGCGCCGGCAAGTCCACGACCATCCGTCTGCTCCTCGGGTTCCTGCACGCGACGACCGGCACGGCCAGCGTGCTCGGGCACGACATCGGCCGCGATTCGGTGGCGATCCGCCGGCGAGTGGGCTACCTGCCCGGTGGGATCGCGTTCTGGGACGAACTCAACGGCGAACGGCTGCTCGACGAGCTGGCCGCCCTGTCCGGGCGACCGCCGGTCCTGCGCTCGATGCTGCTCGACCGGCTGGAGCTCTCGGCAGCGACGCTGCGCCGTCCCGTCCGTGCCTACTCACGCGGGATGCGCCAGAAGCTGGGCATCATCCAGGCACTCCAGCACGATCCGGAGCTGGCCATCCTCGATGAACCGTCGGAAGGGCTCGATCCGCTCATGCAGCGGGCGTTCTACGGCATCCTCGACGAGCGCAAGGCGGCCGGCCGGACGATCTTCTTCTCGTCGCACGTCCTGTCCGAGGTCGAACGAGTGTGCGACCGGGTGGCCATCGTCCGGCACGGTCGTCTGGTCGCCCTGGAGGACGTGGCGACGCTCCTCACCCGTCGCAAGCGCCAGGTCGAGCTGCGCGTCCGCGGGCTCGTCCCGGACCTGACGCATGTTGCCGGCGTCAGCGACGTGATCATCGACGGCGGGCGGCTCACGTGCCGGCTCGACGGGGAGGTGGGGCCGTTCCTCGCGGCCCTGGCCGCCATCGACGTGGCCGATCTGACCATCGAGCCGGCCAGCCTGGAGGACGCCTTCCTGGAGTTCTACGAGGAGGTCGAGGGGCCATGAGCCGCGCGCTCTTCGGGCACGTCTGGCGGGGCTATCGCGTGAGGCTGCTGATCGTGGCCGCCGCGCTCGCCCTGTGGGGATCGCTGCCACCGATCATCTACGACGCGTTCGGCGAGGAGATCGAGCGGATCATGAACAGCGGGCTCCTCCCGTCGCGGTTCGCGGAGCTCACCCAGTTCGGTGGCGGCGACCTGTTCAGTCTCGCTGGGTCTGTGGCTCTCGGGTTCATCCATCCGATCGCCGTCGGCCTCGGGCTCGTGTTCGCCGTCGGGTTCGCGGGCGCCTCGATCGCCGGGGAGCGCCAGCGCGGCACGCTCGAGGTGCTCCTCGCCCGGCCGGTCTCGCGACGTCGCGTGTACGCGACGATGGCGATCGCCGCGGCCATGTTCATCGGCCTGACCCTCGCGGCGCTGACGCTCGGCTCGCTCGGCGGGGCGGCACTCACCGGCCGAGTCACGGAGCTCGGGCCCGGCAATCTCCCGGTCCTGTGGCTCAACGCATTCCTGCTGTACGCCGCGTTCGGGGCGATCTCGCTCGCGGCCTCGGTGACTTTCGATCGACTGGCGCCGGCCGTCGGCCTGGGGCTGGCGGTCGTCCTGATCTCGTATTTCCTGGATGTCCTGGGCGACCTGTGGCCGGATGCGGCCTGGGTCCAGCCGTACTCGCTGTTCCACTACTTCGATGCGCGGGGCGCGCTGTCGGGTCTGCCCGAGGCCTCGAACTTCGTCGTCCTGGCGGTCGTCGCGGGCGTGGCGGTCGTCTACGCCCTGATCGTCTTCCCGCGCAAGGACCTCGCCGCGCCGAGCTGAGCCGGCCGGCGCCGGTGGTAGGCGCCGGGCCGGCCCCGCGTCAGATCCCCTCGCCCCCGCTCGCGTCAGACACGTTCTCGCGATGAACGAGCACGACCCACATGACCAGGATGCACAAAACCGTCGTCTGGGCGATCGACCACGAGGAACTCGTCGCAGCAGTGTGTCTCAGCGACACATCGGGCCGGATCGTCCGGTCGCCAAGTCACTCGAGGACGCCAAGTCGCTCGCGCAAGGCCGGGCCAGCGAACTTACTCGATGGTCAGCACCCGGTAGTGGGCCGATCCGCGAGGCGTCGCGACCATGACCTCCTGGCCCACGCGGGCGCCCATCAGCGCGCGTCCGACGGGTGACGCCACGGATAGTCGCCCGTTGCCCAGATCCGCCTCGGCCGAGCCGACCAGGGTGTACCGGATGGGCGGGTCCTCGCCATCCACGATGATCGTGATCGTCGAGCCGAGGTCCACCCGATCGCCGCTCGGGACGTCGGCCACGACCGCGGTCCGCAGGCGCCGCTCGATGGCCTGGATACGCCCCTCCAGGAACGACTGCTCCTCGCGAGCCGAGGTGTAGTCGGCGTTCTCCTTGAGGTCGCCGAGCTCCTTGGCCGAGCGGATCCGCGCGATGACGCCCGGGCGCTGATCGCGGATCAGTCCATCGAGTTCGCCCTGCAGTCGCGCGATCCCCTCGGCAGTGAGGATCGAGGGATCGGGCGCGCCCTGGCGGGACGCGACCTGTGCGGAGGCGGCGCCCGTTCCGCCCGTTCCGCCCGTCGTCCGGGCGGCCCCGGCGGTCGGGGACCGGGTCGCTGCGGCGCGCGCCGGTCGAGGTGCGGCACCGGCCGTGGACCGGGTGGCCATGGCCGGGCGCTTCGATGGCGGAAGTTCGCCGTTCGCGCCGTCGGCATCGCCGTCGGGCACGACCACCACCGTGTGCGCCGGCGCCGCCGCCGCCTTGGCCTCTACGAGCAGCGACTTGGTGAGGCCGGTCGCGCGGCGCTCGCCGGTCGGGCGACGCAGATTGGCGAATGGCAGCATCACGACGCGGTCGGGCAGGGACGCACGCTCGGCGTCGGTGAGGCCTTCGGCGAAGGCGGTCAACAGGGCGTCCTCGTATTCGATCGGCGCCTTGGTGGATGCCCACCAGACGCGGCACGTCGCAAGCGCCGTGAGGGTCTTGAGCCAATGGCCGCCGCTGTGCGGTCGACGGTCGCCGAGCACCGTCGCGTCGATGGCTGCGACGCGAGCCGCGATCGAGGTCTCCGCTGCTCCGATGTACAGGACGGTCTGCGCCGCCAGCCAGAAGCTCGCGATCCGGGCGTGGAGTTCGCGCGATGTCGGCGTCCGGCCATCGAGCTCCATGGTCGGGACGTGGCCGAGCCACCCACCGAACCGGGTCAGTTCCATCGGCGCACTGGGGAGCGGAGCAGGGAGCTCCACGATGAACACGCCCGGGCCTCGGGCGGGCACGGGTCGACCGTAGGGGAGGGGGCCATCGGCCATGAGTCCGACGTCGCGCAGGAGCGCGGCCCCGGTCCGGGGGGTTGGGGAAGTCACCCGTTGATGGTACCCGCGACCGAGCCCGAGTACGGTACGCCCTACGATGGCCTCGATCCCGCCCCGACAGCGCGCCCGTCGGATCCTGCCGCTCCTGCTCCTCACGGCCGTGGCGTTCCTCGGCGCAGCGATCATCGGACCGCGGATCATGGGCCCAAGCGGGCTCGCTGCGGGCGTCCCGCCGAATGCGGTCGCAGCGCTCGCCTCGGGTCCGCCGGAGGTGGTTGCCTCGGACCGCCCGAGTTCGCCGTCGACGGCCAGCCCGACCCCGGGCCCGACCGCCAGCCCGACCGCGGCGCCGTCGACGGCCAGCCCGACCCCGGGCCCGACCCCAGCCCCCACCCCAGGGACGAGCCCTGGTCCGTCCCTCAGCTCATCCCCCCTGCCGACCGAGCCGCTCCTGCCGACCGAGCCGCCCCTGCCTGCGGAGCCCCCGAGCGCGACCCTCGCTCGCCGTCAGGCGCTCGATCGACGCCTCGATGACCTGCGCGGGCGAACCGGCATCCCGGGCATCTCGGTCGCGATCATCTTCCCGGACGGCACGACCTGGCTCGGCCAGAGCGGCCTCGCCGACATCTCCGCCGGGACGCCGGTTCGGGCGGACACGGCCTTCGCCGTGGCGAGCGTCACCAAGACCTTCACCAGCGCGCTCATCCTCGACCTCGTCGAGGATGGCCTGATCCGTCTCGACGAACCGGTCCTGACCTACCTGCCGGAGTTGGCACCCAACATCGACAAGGCGGCGACGGTCCGTCAGCTCCTCGATCACACCAGCGGCCTCCGTGACTTCTTCCTGCACCCGCGCATCGACAAGGCCTTGCTGGGCGCGACCTACGTCCGTTGGGACGCGGCGGACTCCTTGCGCTACGTGGGCAAGCCGTACTTCCGGCCGGGGCGCGGCTGGCACTACTCGAACACGAACTACCTCGTGCTGGGCCTGCTCGCCGAGGCGGTCTCGGGCGAGCCGCTGGCGGACCTGTATCGGACACGGCTCCTCGTCCCGCTTGGGCTCGACGACACCATCTACCAGCCAGCCGAGGCAGGTTCCGGCCGGGCCGCGCGCGGGTATCGCTTCGCGTCGGCGAAGCTGGACGAGCCCGCGATCGACCTGTCCGACGGCACCGGCATCGTGCCCTTCACGTCGGTGATCAGCGCGGCTGCCGGTGCCGGCGGGATGGCTTCGAGCGCCCGGGACGTGGCGACCTTCGGCCGGTCCCTGTACACGGGCAAGGTGCTGGAGCCCGCATCGTTGGCGGCGATCCTCGGTGCCATCGATCGGACCGAGCGATTCGATCCACGCGTGCCGTACGGACTCGGCGTCCAGGCGATCGAGATCGACGGGCGTCGTACCTACGGCCATTCCGGGCGGTTGCTCGGTTTCCGCTCGGTGCTCCGCCACCTGCCGGACCAGGGCGTGACCATCGCGGTGCTGACCAACCAGAGTCGAACCGATCCGGCGTTCATCACCCGGGCTCTCCTGCGCAGCGCACTCCTCCCGATGGATCACTGCCTGTGCGCCGCTCGGGACTGACGGCGTCGCAATGGCGCCAGCGCGGTGCCCTGTGGAACCACTTCATCGAAGCGCAGGACCATCGGATGCCCGTTGAGGGTACGGACGCATCTTCCCTTCCTGTGTCCCGCGGAGGAGCGTGAACGGCACGCACCGCCGGGGTTCGAACATGCCGATGCACGTGGACGCCTATACCGTCGGAGGGATGGCCAGCGGCGTGCTGGCCCAGGCGGGCTACCTGCGCGACGCGCTGGAGGGGGCGCCCGACCTGCCCCTTGAGCGCGTGGCCTGGCGAGCCCTCGATGCGACCGGTTCACGGCCGGCCGGCGCCCTGACGATCCCCGTGGATGAGGTGCTCATCGCCGTCGCCGACGACCACCCCAGTATCCCGGTCCATGCCGCATGGCACGCCATCCGGCTCGAGGTCGGACCGTACATCGTGGAAGGCGAGATGCCGACCCTGCCGGGCTACGACCCCGGCCGGGCGCTGGCCCGGCCGACCGGCGAGTTCGTCCTCCTGCGCGATGTCCGCCTCGCCCACCGTGATGCGCCCGAGCGATCCGTCGCGCTCGGCCACCACGCGCTGATCAATCGCTACGGGGTGGAGCGCGTCGAGGCCGACATCATGCTCGGCTTCTATTTCCCCGGCGCCGCCATGGACCAGCCGGAGGCGGCGCCCTCCTGATTCTCAGGCCGGCTGCGTGTCAGGCGGCGCGACCGACCCGCGAGGGTCAACGGTGGCCGCGGGACCCAGAGTGAGCGGGCTCGCTACCGCCCGACCGGCGCCGGACGGGCTTGCGATGGGCGTGATGTTCGACGGCGACCCGGGCGTGGCCGCTGCGCATGCCAAGGGGCCGCGGTTCCACGTTCCGGTCAGGCACGAACCCGTCCTCGACCGTCCAGGGGATCGCCTTCTTGAGCATCCGCTGGATGCCCCGCAACAGGTCCACCTCGTCGATGCACACGAGGCTGAGCGCCGCGCCCGTGGCGCCCGCCCGACCGGTCCTGCCGATCCTGTGGATGTAGTCCTGCGGATTCCAGGGAAGCTCGAAATTGACGACGACCGGCAGGTCCTCGATGTCCAGGCCGCGTGCCGCGACATCGGTGGCGACGAGGATGCGGATCTCCCCGGACTTGAAGCCCGCCAGCGCGCGCGTCCGCTCGGGCTGCGAGCGGTCGCTGTGGATGGCCACGGCGTCGATGCCTTCGCGGTCCAGGCGCGAGGCCAGGCGCGAGGCCGCGAGCTTGGTCCGCGTGAAGACCAGCACCTGGTGCAGATTCTGGGACCGGATGAGGTGCGCGAGGAGCGACTCCTTGCGGTCCCGATCGACCGGGTAGACCAGCTGCTCGACCGACTCGGCCGCAATGTTCCGTGCCGCCACCTCGACCGTGGCCGGGTCACGCAGGATGGAGCCCGACAGGCGTCGGATGTCGTCGGAGAAGGTCGCCGAGAACATCAGGTTCTGGCGCTTGGCCGGGAGCAGCTCGATGATCCGCTGGATGTCCGGGAGGAAACCCATATCGAGCATCCGGTCGGCCTCGTCGAGGACCAGGATCTCGACCTGGCCAAGGTTCGCGACCTTCTGGCCGACAAGGTCGAGCAGGCGTCCGGGCGTGGCCACGAGGATCTCGATGCCGCCGCGCAGGGCCTTGATCTGGGGCTCCATGGGCATGCCCCCGTACACGACGGTCGAGCGCAGCGGTACCGTCCGCCCGTAGGTCTGGACGCTCGCGTCCACCTGCATCGCGAGCTCGCGCGTGGGCACGAGGATCAGCGAGCGCACCGGATGGCGGGCCGGCGAGAACGAGGTGTTGGCGTGGACGCGCAGGCGATCGAGGATGGGCAGGGTGAACGCCGCGGTCTTGCCGGTGCCGGTCTGCGCGGCGGCCAGGACGTCGCGACCGGCGAGGACGAGGGGGATGGCGGCTGCCTGGACCGGGGTGGGGGTCTCGTAGCCCTCCTCGATGACGGTCCGGAGGAGATCGGCCGAAAGGCCGAGCGATTCAAAGGTCAAGCGTGGCTCCTGCATCGATCCTGGCTCCGTCGGCGGCGCCAGGGCGGGAGCGCGACGGCGGCGGCGTCCGCGGGATCGATCCCGAGGGCGGACGGCCGACCGCGCGGAGCATAGCCCAAATCGATACGATCGAGGAATGAGCCGGTCTGCGACCCCCGCCGTCGAGCACGTCGTCCGGGCCGGCGTGGCCTGCACCGTCCACGAGTACGTGCTCGCCGAGCGCCAAGGTCGGGACCGCGCCGAGCGCCCGGACTATGGCCTTGAGGCAGCCGCCGCCCTGGGGATCTCCGCCCAGCGCATGGCCAAGACGCTCATCGCCGCGATCGACGGTCGGTTGGTCGCCGCGGTCATCCCGGTGGACCGTCAGCTCGATCCCAGGGCCCTGGCCGCGGCGGTCCAGGGGCGTCGCGGCGAGCTCGCGCAGCCCGCGGCCGCGGAACGGGCGACGGGCTACGTGGTCGGCGGGATCAGCCCGCTCGGGATGCGTCAGGCCTTGCCTGTGGTGGTCGATGCAAGCGTGCTCAGCCTGCCGACCGTCTTCGTCTCGGCGGGTCGGCGCGGCCTCCAGATCGAGCTCGCGCCAGCGGACCTGGTCAGGGTCGCGGCGGCCACGGTGGCGTCGATCGTGCGGTCCGGCTGACCCTTGACACGCGTCCGCTTGGTACGCGGTCATCCGACGTAGCGACACGCGGGCGGCCATCTGTCATACTTTTGCAAGGCCCCCAGGCCCACATCCACGACAGACAGGGCACAAAACCGAAGACGCCGCCCCCACGGCAGGAACCTGTCCGATCCGTCGGAGCCACACCTCCGATGGACTCGCGTCCCGGGCTCACCCCGGTCGCGATCGCGCGCGAAGCCACCCGTGCTCACCCACGAGCGGGACTGTCGTCGCACCGTCACCACGCCCTTCGTTCCTGCCGCCGGCGGCCAGATTCCACCGTCACCTGGCGCATGCCCGGTGTTCTGGCGGAGAGGAGGCATGAGTCTTGCGAGTTCGCACGATCGGCGCCCAACGGGCGTCCACCAGTCGGTCACTTCGGATGACCGTGTTCGCCCTTGTGGCCACGCTCGTGGTCGGTCTTGGGGTCATGGCCGATCCCCCGGGGGCTGCGGCCGCCGGCGTCAAGGTCGTGATCGTCGTCGGCCCGGTCGGGTCCAAGACCGAGGAGTACCGCAACAGCGCCCGGCATTACGCCAGCATCGCCCGCTCGTACGGTGCCTCGGTGTCGGAGATCTACAGCCCCAACGCCACTTGGACCAAGGTCAAGAGCGCGCTCCAGGGTGCCAATCTCCTGATCTACCTCGGCCATGGCAACGGCTATCCCAGCCCGTACGGCGCCTTCCAGCGCTACACCAAGAACGGCATGGGCCTCAACGCCACGGCCGGCAACGGCAACTCGAACATCAAGTATTGGGGCGAGTACTACATCGATCGCGACATCCAGATGGCGCCCAACTCGGTCGTGATCCTGAACCGGCTGTGCTACGCATCGGGCAACTCCGAGTGGGGCTCCGCGAACCCGACGAAGTCCACGGCCATCAAGCGCGTCGACAACTACGGCGCAGGGTTCCTGCGGGCCGGCGCCAGGGCGGTCATCGCCGAGGCGATCGACAGCGTGTCCTACACGATCCGCTCACTTCTCGGTGGCTCACGCACGATGGATTCCATCTTCATGAGTCATCCGGCGGCCAGCGGCGCTCGCGACTTCACCTTCACCTCGACCCGGACGGGTTGGGCGCGTGCCCATCTCGATCCGCCCCGCGCGGGCAAGTACTGGCGCTCGCTGATCGGCGACCTGAAGCTCAGCGCGACCGCGTTCCGCGGCGGCTGACCGGCGGCGCAGGACCGTGGCGTTCTACCATCGCGCCATGACCACCATCGATCGACTCCCGTTCACCGGCGACGACGAGGCTGACCGGCTGCTCGTCGCCGAGCCCCTCGCGCTGCTCATCGGCTTCGCGCTCGACCAGCAGGTCACCGTCCAGAAGGCATTCAGCGGGCCGCTGGAACTGTCGCGGCGGATCGGGCATCTCGATGCCGCCCGGATCGCGGCCATGGATCCGACGGCCCTGGATGCCGTCTTTCGCGAGCGCCCCGCACTCCATCGATTCCCGGGGTCCATGGCCGGCAAGGTCCAGGCTCTGTGTGCGGCCATCGCGGCGGACTACACGAACGACGCAGCCCTCGTATGGACGGGCGCCTCGGACGGGACGGACCTGCAGCGACGTCTGCTCGGACTGCCCGGCATCGGCGAGATGAAGGCGGGGGCGATCATCGCCATCCTGGGCAAGCGATTCGGCCTGTCTGTACCCGGTCTGGATGCCGTGATGCCCACCCACCCGACCCTCGGCGACGTGGATTCCGCGGAGGCCCTGGCTGACTACCAGGCCGGCAAGCGAGCCAGGAAGGCGGAGATCCGCGCAGCCAGGGGCGACTGACCGCGCCCTCGGCAGGATCCAGAGGTGATGGTCGCGCACAGTCCGCTGATCGAAGTGTCGTTCGAGGACATCGCCGCCTGATCCACCAAGGAGCGGTCAGCGACCATCCCTGGCGGGTGCGGCTAGACTGACCGTCCGTGTCCGAGCTCGCCGAGTCCACGCCGCCCGAGCGCCGCCCGGCTGCCCGCTCGCGGCCACGGCCCCGACCGAGGTTCGCGCTGCCAGTGGACCACGCCGAGGACGACGGCGTATCCGAGCGCATCGAGGCGTTCCTCGATGGACGCCCCAAGGCGCGCCGAGTCCGTCGCCGGCACCTTCGCCCAGACCTTGCGCGGCTCAGCCAGCGGCCGGCGCAGCTCGACACCCGGACCGATTGGGAGGCCGCGCTGTACCACGAGGATGCCCGCGTCGCTCGGTACGGGCGTCCGGCGAGCGTGCTCGTCGTCGCCATCGACACCGACTCGCCGCAGGCTGGCGAACGCGTGGCGCCGGCCCTCGGCCTGGCCATCCGCAGTGCGGCGCGTGAGACCGATCGGGTCGCCCGTATCGGTCCGATGCGGTTCCATGTGCTCCTGCCGGAAACGGACGAGGCCGAGGCCGCAGCCGTGGCGGAGCGCATCCGGGCGGCCTGTGGCGAGACCCCGATCCGGCTGGCGGCCGCCAGCCCGACGCGCGGTCAGACACTCATCGATGCGCTGGCCCTCGCCGTCGCCCGCGTGGATCGCTAGCGGACGAACGCGTCGAGCAGCCGGTCGAGTTCGCGCGCAGGGTCGTCGGAACCGTGCAGGTGCGCACCGACTCTTCTGGCGGGCTTCGGCCGGCGCGGGTACCCTGCACCGAGACCCGACCTTCCAAGGAGCCTTCATGAGCGACCGCGAACCCCGCCTCGAGATCGGCACCGAGCTCTCGCCCGAGGCGTCGCTCGATCTGGACCGCACCCTGCTGCACGAGCTGGAGGGCGAGGCTGGCCGCCTGTACGACCGCCACGCGTCCGTGGCCCAGGAGTGGTTCCCCCACGACTACATCCCGTATCGGCTTGGCCGCGACTTCGACAAGGAGCCGTGGACGCCGGATCAGCCGCGCCTGACCGGCGTGGCCCAGGTCGCCTTCGAGATCAATCTGCTGACCGAGGACAACCTGCCCTCGTATCACCGGCTCATCTACGGCATGTTCGGGCGCGGCGACGGCGCGTGGCTCAACTGGGTCGGCCGCTGGACCGCCGAGGAGGGTCGCCACGCGATCGTCCTGCGCGACTACCTGACGGTCACCCGGAACATCGATCCGATCATGCTCGAGCGCGGCCGGATGGCCCAGCTCCAGCAGGGCTACGAGCGGCCATCGTCGTCCACGTTGCGCGGGCTGGCCTACGTGACGTTCCAGGAGCTCGCGACCCGGATCTCGCATCGCAACACCGGTCGCTACTCCAACGACCCGGTCGCGGACAAGATCATGATCCGCATCGCCGCAGATGAGAACCTGCACATGGTCTTCTACCGCGACATCCTGTCGGCGGCCATCGAGGTCATGCCATCGGCCGCGGTCCGGGCCATCGTCGATGAAGTGCTCGCCTTCGAGATGCCGGGCGCCGGGATCCCGAACTTCCTGCGCAAGGCCGCGCTCATCGCAAAAGCTCGCATCTACGACCTGCGCAGCCATCGCGACGAGGTCCTCCTGCCGGTCATCAAGCACTGGCGGATCTTCGAACTCCAGGGACTCGATGCCGCCGCTGAAGAGGCGCGTCGGCGCCTGGCCGAGCACCTCGAAACGCTCGATGTCGCCGCCGCCCGCTTTGAGGCCAGGCTGGTCGCGAAGGAGTCGCGGGCGCTGGCCCAGGGCTGATCCCTCGCGGCGCTCCGGGCGCCCCGGCGGGTCGACCGCACTCGGCGAGCGTAGCCCGAGACCGGACAGGACCGCTCAGGCACCTCAACTCAGGGATGGTGGTCGGCCGTCGGTGCCGCCCTCGCGCAGGAAGCGTTCGATCTCGGTGATCAGCTCATCGCCCGACGGCAGCCGCTGTTCGTCGACCATCGCCTCCAGCCGCGCCACGTACGAGCGCGTGGTCTCCTCGAGGGCGGTGGCCGTGTCCAGGCGAGCCCGAAGTTGGCGGGCCTCCTCGACGAGGTCGCCCGACGGCAGGATCACGCCGAGGTGGCGCCCGAGGGCACTCAGCAGCTCGACAGACGCACCCGGGTATGGCCCCGACACGTAGTGCGGCACCTGCGCGAAGTAGCCGACGGCCGGGATCCCGGCCTCGGCCATCGCGAGCTCGATGACGGAGATGGCGGCGGCCGGCACGCGGAGGAGCCCCGCGGGCCCCGGCTGGACGTCGCCGCGCAGCCGTTCCGGATCGGATGCCGTGCCGATGATCGGCACGCGCCGCGTGTGGGGCACGGCGGCCGGGATCGCCCCAAGGCTGATCCACTCCGTCACCCCGAGGCGTCGAGCGAGTTCGATCAGATCCGTGCTGAACGTCCGCCAGCGATCGTCCGGCTCCTGGCCGGTCAGGACGAGCAGGTCCTGGGCTCCGAACCGGGCGCGTCGGAGGTGCAGCTCCGGCCAGGTGATGGAGGAGATCCGGCCGTCCATGATCTCGAGCGTCGGGCGCCGGGCGCGGTAGTCGTAGATCGCGTCCGCATCGAAGGTCGCGATGATCGTCGCGTCGGCGAGGAGTTGCTGCACCGCGGACGTGGCCGCCGTCCCCGAATCGACCCACCCGTCGAACGCCGCGACCATCGAGGGTGCGCTGATGTCATCGAGGATCGGCTCGCCGGTGCCATCCGGGCCGACCAGGGAATACAGGCTCACCGTGACAGCATACGGCCTCATCGCGCGCGTTCCGCCCGGATGTGCCACGCTCCGCCGCGCACGGCATCCATCGATCCAGATTTGCCGAGCCCCGCGAGTCCTGGCAGATCCCGGACCGTTGATGACGTCAGCGCGTCCACGCTGGACGACGATCGACCGACACATACAGGAGGGTGCCCCTTGCCGAGGAGGGTCGCGCGCCGCGCCCGGATGGCCGCTGCGTTCATGTTCGCTTCGATGGTCCTCGCGACCATGGTCCCGTCCGTCGCCGCCGACGACGGGCTTGAGGTCTCGACGCCGTACCCGGCTGTCGCGGTCGCTCCCGGAGACGACGTCAGCTTCGAGTTGCTGATCAGCTCCGCCACGATCGCCGACATCGCGCTTGCGGTATCCGGAACGCCGACCGGCTGGACGGCGAACCTGCTCGGCGGCGGCAATATCGTCGATGGTGTCGCGGTCAACCCCGACGCGGACGGAAAGGTCCGTCTGGACGTGGGCGTGCCCGCGGACGCGACGGCCGGCACGAGCACGCTGCGGGTCACAGCCACGGGTGGCGGAGCGACCGATGTCCTGCCGATCACCATCCGCGTCGATGCGGACGCCGCCGGCGATATCTCGTTGACGACCTCCACGCCGAGCCTCACGGGCTCGACCGATGCCAGCTTCACCTTCAACCTGCAGTTCCAGAACGACACGGCCCAGGACGTGACGCTGTCCGTCAGTGCCCTCGGCGATGTCGGCTGGGATGTCAGTGCGACGCTCACCGGCGAGACCCAGGCGGCCTCCACCATCGTCGCGGCGGGCGCCAACCAGGGCGTGACGGTCAGTGTCACGGCACCGAGGGATGCCCCGGCGGGCGCCTACCCGATCACCGTCGAGGCCACCGCGGGCGACCGCAGCGCCAGTGCGGAGCTCGGTGTCGAGATCACCGGGTCGTACTCGATGACCCTGTCCACGCCGACCGATCGGCTCTCCGCGAGCGGCGCGGCAGGCGCTCCCACCACGATCGACTTCGAGGTCACCAATACCGGGACCGCGCCGCTGACTGCTGTCGATATCACGTCCACACCGCCCAACGGCTGGGACGTCACCTTCGATCCGGCCACGGTCGCGACCATCGCACCCAGCGATACGGCGACGATCACGGCAACGCTCACCCCATCCGGCGAGGCCGTCGCCGGCGACTACGTGGTGTCGTTCGCGGGCGGTGCCGCCGAAGCCTCGGCCAGCGCGTCCGCGATCGTCCGGTTCACCGTCGAGACGTCCCCGATCTGGGCGCTGGTAGGCCTCGGCCTGATCGTGCTCATCCTCGGCGGCCTGTTCTACGTGTTCCGGACCTACGGTCGACGATGACCGCGTCCGCGCGTCCCGAGCCGTCGGCACGTGTCGCCAAGGACGAGGCTCGCCCGGATCCAAGGGTCATCCGGACCAAGGGTCTGACCAAGGTCTACGGTGACCTCGTCGCCGTCGATCACCTGGACTTCGAGGTCCGGGCCGGCGAGATCTTCGGCCTGCTCGGCCAGAACGGCGCAGGCAAGACGACGACGATCCTGATGTTGCTGGGCCTGACCCAGCCGACGTCCGGCGCGTCCCGGGTCATGGGCCTCGATCCGGCGCGCGGTCCGCTCGAGGTCAAGCGTCGGGTCGGCTACATGCCGGACCAGGTCGGTTTCTACGGGGACATGACCGGGCGCGAGAATCTGCGCTACACGGCTCGATTGAACGGGATCCCGTCCGGTGTGGCCGAAGCGGCCATGGGCGAGGTACTCGGCCAGGTCGGCCTCGCCGACCGCGGCGACTCGAGGGTGGACACCTATTCGCGGGGCATGCTCCAGCGTCTCGGCATCGCCGACGCCCTGGTCAAGGATCCGGACCTGCTCATCCTGGATGAGCCGACGACCGCCATCGACCCGCTGGGCGTCGGCGAGGTCCTGGATCTGCTGCGCCGTCTCGCGCACGAGCGGGGCCTTGCGATCCTGCTCTCCAGCCATCTCCTCAACCAGGTCCAGTCGGTGTGCGACCGGATCGGCATCTTCGCCTCCGGCCGGCTGATCGGGCAGGGGACTCTCGCCGACCTGGCCAAGCGGTTCGGCGACGGTCGGGCGCATCTCGAGGTCGGCTTCGAGGCCGCGGACTCGGCCGCTCGCGAGCGGATCCGCGAGCTGATGGTCGCCCTCCCGGGCGTGGAATCGGTCGCGCTCGATCCGCGCGCACCGGACAGCGCACCGTGGATGCTGACCATCGGCGCCGACCAGGATCCGACCGCGGTCCGAACGGCGGTCTTCGCGGCCGTCGCCGAGCACACCCTGCCGCTGAGTTCCATCCGGCCGATCATGCCGTCACTCGAGGACATCTACCGGCGAGCCGTTGCGGAACCCCTGGCGCCGCGGGCCGATCCTGAGCGGCCGGCGACGCGGGTGGGCGGGACCCCACGGACCGAAAGCACCGAGCGCCGCGACCGGCCGCGTCCGGTCATGCGTGGGCGCCCTCGAGCCCACGGCACGGCTGCGCCGGCGCGAACGGCCGCGGCGCCGGCCGTCGCCGAGCGTCCGACGGACGATGAGACCCCGGCTCCCGTGATCCTTGAGGAGGAGCGCTCGTGACCACCGTTGCCGGCCCGCGGCCCCGCATCGAGCGCTCTGTGCCGCGTGCCGGCTGGATGGTCGTCGCTCGCAAGGAGCTCGGCGATCATCTGCTCTCGGCCCGGTTCACGGTGCTGGTCATCGTGCTTGGCCTGGCGGCGGCGATCCCGTTGTACTTCGCCGCAGCCGCGATCCGCGACGTTGCCTCGTCCGTCACGGATTCGCAGGCTGTCTTCATCGCGTTGTTCTGGCTCGCCCCGGACGTCGGCGGCGGCCAGTTCACGCTGCCGTCAGTGGTCGGCTTCCTGACATACGTGGCACCGCTCCTGGGTCTGGCCTTCGCCTTCGACGCGATCAATGGCGAACGCGCAGACGGGACGTTGCCGCGGCTCCTGTCGCAGCCCATCCACCGCGACGATGTGGTCAACGGCAAGTTCGCCGCGGGCCTCGGGGTCATCGGTCTCGTCCTGGTCGCCGTGGTCGGGGCGATCGCGGCGTTCGGACTCATCCGCCTTGGGCTCGTCCCGGCGCCCGTCGAGATCCTGCGGATCGTCCTGTGGGTCCTGGTCACGTTCGTGTACGTGTCGCTCTGGCTGGCCTTCGGCATGCTCCTGTCCGTGGTTGTCAGGCGCGCAGCGACGTCGGCCCTGATCGGCTTTGGGGTGTGGATGCTGCTCACGGTCTTCGGCGGGCTCATCGTGTCCCTCTTCGGCGGACTCATCGCTCCGCTATCCGGGCCGGTCGAGCAGCAACTCAGCAACAACGCGCTCCAGGAGACGATCCGACGCCTCCTGCCCGACACGCTGTATCGCGAGGCATCGCTGGTCCTGCTCAACCCGCAGGTGACCTCGGTGTCAACGCCCGCGACCATCGGCGGCTACGAGCAGGCCTCACAGCGGATCCCGTCCCTGCTGTCGCTCGACCAGAGCTTCATCCTGATCTGGCCGCAGGTCGTCGCGCTCGTGGCGCTGACGGTCGCGCTGTTCGCGCTGGCGTACGTCCAGTTCATGCGCCAGGAAGTCCGCGCCTAATTCGGCGCGCTGGTCCGTGGCG
>JANOTJ010000159.1:0-8641 GCA_031416295.1 Chloroflexota bacterium | reverse complement strand
GACACGCCCATCAATCGATTCGTGGCGGGCTTCATCGGCAGTCCGTCGATGAACTTCGTCGACGTCACGGTCGAAGGCAGCGGCGACTCCGCGCGGCTCGTCGGGCCGGGCGACTGGTCGCTGCCGACGCCGCCGCGCCTGCGCTCGATCGCTGGCGACATCGCGGGCAAGAAGCTCGTGGCCGGCTTCCGGCCCGAGCACCTCGAGATCGGCGAGGCCGGTGGCGGAGCCGGCTCGTTCCAGGCCCGATCGGATGTCGTGGAGTACCTCGGCAACGAGGAGCTCCTCCACGTTCGCGCGGCCGATCAGGACATCGTGGCCATCGTCAACTCGTCGCACCAGGTGCGTCCCGGCGACGTCGTCAACCTCATCGTGCCGCTGGACAAGCTGCACCTGTTCGATTCGGAGACGGGCGAAACGCTCACCTCGGGCTCGGGCTCCAGCGCCTCGGGCGCCATGGCGGCGGCCGTCAGCTGACCCAGTCCGGCGACATCCCAGGGTCCATACTCGGACGCATGTCCGATCCCATGACCGACCCTTCGGCCCCGGAGACCATCTCCGGGGCCGATCTCGTCGAGCGCGTGATCGAGTCGCGGGTCCTCCACGTGGGGAAGTTCCTGACCTTCCGGGTGGATACCGTGGAGCGGGCCGACGGTTCGCGCGCCACCCGCGACATCGCCGGTCACCCGGGTGCCGTGGCGATCGTGGCGCTCGATGGCGACGGACGGGTGGCCCTCGTCCGCCAGTGGCGAGTGCCCGCCGGCCGGGCCCTGCTGGAGATCCCGGCAGGTGGCCTGGACGTCCACGGGGACGGCACGACGGAGGATCCCGATCTTGCCGCAGCGCGCGAGCTCGAGGAGGAGACCGGCCTGCGCGCGGGCTCCTGGCGCAAGCTCGCGACGTTCTTCAGCGCCCCTGGCTTCACCGAGGAGCTGATGCACCTGTACCTCGCCACGGACCTGTCCTCGGCCGCAGCCGACGGACGCCTCGGTCCCGACGAGGATGAGCGCCTCATCGTCGAGTGGCGACCCTGGCACGAGGCGGTCTGCGCCATCGAGTCCGGCGAGATCTGCGATGCCAAGTCGATCGTCGGCCTGCTCTGGCTGGAGCGGCTGGTCGGCCGAGGTGACCTTGGCGCGGGCGCAGGATCCGCCGCGCCGTCGGGTGTTGTGACCGGACAGTACCGCCTCGGCCCTGGCGAAGCGGCTCGGGCCATCGCCACCCTTGTCGGGCGGAGCCTTGGCATGCGCGTGCTCGGCTTCCTGCTCATCGCCGCCTCGTTCTTTTCCGCATCGGTCGGCGACGTCCTGGCCGTGTTCGGTCTGATCGTCGGGGTGGGCCTGGTCAGCGGCCTGATCATGGTCCCGTTCGCGTTCGCGCAGGCCGTGCGCCGACCCGACCGCATCGGCGCCGACATCACGGTCAGCGCGTCATCGACAGGGATCATCTTCGCCGCCGACGGACGACGCCTCGAAGACCCCTGGGCGATCTACCGCGAGGTTCGCTCCGACGCAACGATGATCGCGCTCCTCACCCACCGGGGCCAGAGCCGCCTGATCCCGATCCGGGCATTCGATGACGCCGGACTCGCCGCCTTCCGTGCGTTGCTCGACGAGCGTGCCGTTGACGCCGGGCGCAAGGCGTCCCCAGGCTCGGACGGCCGGTGATGGCGGGCTCCGGCGTCGAGGTCCGGACCTTCCGGCCGGAGGATACCGAGGGCGTCCGCGCAGTCATGAGCGCGTCGCTGGAGGTCGACGCCATCCCGGGTTTCACGAATGCCGACATCGAGCGGGCGCTGGTGCGCATGATCCCGGCCCCGGACGCGACGCTCGTCGCGCTCGACGACGGGCGGGTGGTCGGCGTGTGTACGCCCAGTCATGACGCTCTGACGGTCCACCCTGACGCTCGTCGCCTCGGACACGGTCGGCGACTGGCCCTGGCGGCCCGGGCCATCGCCCGCGCTCGAGGCGACGATGCGCTCCAGCTCCATGTCCCGCCGCACCTCCCGGCGTCCCGGGCATTCGCCCGCTCACTCGGGATGTCCTACCGCTCCAGCATGTGGCAGTTCGAGCTCACGATGGCGGCTGCGGCGACGGTCCCAGCGGCGGCGTTCCCGGATGACGTGGTCGTGCGCCACTGGGATGACGCCATCGATATCGACTACGTGGCGTGGACCGCGTTCATGACCGCCACATTCGAGGGCCACCCGACGCACATGAACTGGACGCCGGCCATCGTCGAGCATGTCCACGGCACGCCGGACTTCGATGCCAGCGGCATCCTCATCGTCGCCGAGCGTGTCGACCCGACCCGCTTCGTGGCCTTCACCAGGCTGGAGATGGAGACGACCCCGACCGAAACGCTGGGTGAGGTCGGGTTGATCGGTGTCCTGCCGGCATGGCGGGGCCTTGGCCTTGGACGCGAGCTGCTGCGCTGGGGCGTGGCCGAGCTTCGCGAACGGGCGGCCGACCGGATCATCCTTGCGGTCGAGGCGGCCAACGAGCGAGCCACCGGGTTGTACCGCGCCCATGGCTTCCGACCGGTCATCGAGTGGCCGCACTGGGTCCTGCCCCTGGAATGACCGGATCAGTCGCTGCTCGTCGGGGGTTCCGGCTCCACCTGATCCGCGGACGCCTTCTCCGGGGGCCGGGGCGGGCGGGCGTGCGAACCGAGGCGGGCCAGGGCGTCGCGGTACAGCCGCGAACCCGTATCGATGGTCGCACGGATCCCCGGGTCCTGCGCTCAGGCCTCCCGGTAGGCGGCGAGGTCCACCGGACGCAACCGGGGCGAATCGGTCAACCCCGGGATGCGGCCGCGCTTGGCGATGGCCGCGCCGTCGATCTCCTTGATATCGCCGGTGAAATCGATGGGCGTGGCGCCGCTGATGTACGAGCCGACCGCGAACGAATCGACCGGCGCGCCAGCGTCCTTGAAGTACCGGATGCGATCGGGCGTCACGCCGCCGGAGACCACGATCTTCACGTGGCCGTGGCCCTCCTGATCGAGCCGCGCACGCACCTCGTGGACGAGGTCGGCAGTGACCCGACCGCGCTCCGACGGGGTGTCGAGGCGGATCCCGTACAGGCGGTCACCCAGCGCGTCGGCGACCCGCAGCGCCTCCTCGGCCTCGTCCTTGAACGTATCCACCAGCACGATTCGCGGCACCTCCGGCCCGATGTGCCGGTCGAACGCCAGGGCCGCCTCCACGGTGTCGCCGAAGATGAGCACCAGCGAATGGGGCATCGTGCCCGTCGGCGCGAGCCCGGCCAGGCGCGCCCCGGCGGGCGTCGACGCGCCCACGCAACCGCCGACGATGGACGCGTAGTCCAGGACGTCCGTGATGTCCGGGTGGATGTGCCGCGCCCCGAAGCTGATGACCGGATCCGGGGCGGCCGCCTCCACGCACTCGCGGGCGGCCGTAGCCCAGCCCGTGGAATGGGCGAGCATCCCGAGGAACGCGGTCTCGTAGCGTCCGAATCGACGGTAGCGCGCGCGGATGCGCAGCACGATCTCCTTGGGACCGATGCGATCACCGTCGCTCAGGGCCTCGAGGCACGTCTCGGTCGGGTCGGCGTGCGCGAGGACATGGCCCAGCAGGTTCTTCGCCTCGTCCATGCCGCATAGCACGCCTTCGCGGCGGGTGAAGACCTCCATCGTCACGAGCGGGTCCATCGACTCGCGCTCGAGGATGGTCTCGGCACGCGCAAAGTAGACGTCAGCCGAGTCGCCGGACAGGATCTCGCGAGACGGTCGGGTTCGTTGCAGGCCCATCAGTCGAGGTCGGCTCCCGGTGCAGGCTCAGTCGGGGTTGGCGGCTCGGTCGGGGTCGTGGGGGTCCAGGCTGGCGCGTCATCCTTGCCTGACGTGGCGGCGAGTGTAGTCGATGCGCCTGCGGCGACGAGAGCCAGGCGTCGATCCCGGCGCTGCCGACGGATGACCACGGCCAGCACGGCCAGCAACAGGATGACCGCGAGGGTCGCCACGACGGTCGCGATCAGTCGCCCCTGGCCGGCCGCCTCGGCCGCGGTCAACAGCGCCATCGACGTCGCGGCGCCGGACGTGGCCCCGTCGAGGTCGCCCGACCCGTAGGCGGCGAGACCGGCATCGAAGCCGCTGGTCGGCAGTTCGCCGAGCAGCCCGATGGCCACGAGCGGAGTCCGCTCTGCGGCCATTGCCTCGCGCGTCGCGATGAGCCCGGAGGCGACGACGGCGCGGGCCTCGAGATCGGACGTGAGCACGACGAGGTCCGCCTCGGCCCGCGCGTCCTGGTACGCGTGCTCGATGTCGCTGGGCGACGCCCGGCCCAGCCGCGCTTCCACGGCACGCAGGGCATCGCGGGCAGCGAGCACCTCGTCGGCCACGTCCATGAAGGTGCCCGACGACTCGAACGACCAGCCCGCCATGGACCGCCGGATGCCCTCCGGGACCGCCCAGCTCCCGCCGTCGGCGTCGAGCACGCCGTAGCGCGCGCGAGCCGCTTCGCGGTCGTCCAGTCGAGCCACCTCGAACGGCCCGAGGACCCACGTCCGGTACAGGTCGGCGATGTCCCGGGCACAGCCGACCTCCTCGACGAGATCGAGGAATCGCCGTGCGTCGGCGCGTCGAGTCAGGACCTCCGGGTCGCCCTCGCCGCGATACGGGATGGTCTGGGCGTCGATGGCGCTGAAGACCTCGCGCATGCGCTCGTCGCCGACCTCGCGGACGATCTGGCGCATGACCGTCCAGGCGGCGTCGTACCCGAACGTCTCGCGGGCGTCGGTCTCCTCATCATCGATACTCGAGGGTTCCGGCCAGGTATCGAGCGGGAAGGCGGCCGCGTCGGACGGCGAGACGGACGGCAGGACCACATCGGCGCCGTCGCTCTCGATCGTCTCGAGGACCTTCTCCGAGTACGTCTCGGCGAGCCCTTCGGTGATCCAGCGCTCATCCACGAACTGCCCGTCGAACCAGGCGTGCGCGGCCTCATGGATCATCACCTGCGGATCGAGGTCCTCACTCATCCGGATCTCGTCCTCCGACGGATCGTAGAAGCCGGCATAGCCCTCCAGCAGCGGGGTGTGGACCTGGTAGACATCAAGGGTGCCCGCGACCGGCCATTCGAGGCCGATGAGTGACTTCAACGCGGGCACGCCCTTGCTGAGCACCTCGGCCACGCGGGCACGCCATGCGCGGTCGTCCGGCCAGGCGTGGATGACGATCGGCTCGGACGGCGTCCCGATGCGGATGTTGGTGAGCGCCGAGGGTCGCTCGGCGACGATCACCGCGAACCATTCGAAGGGAGGGCCGGCAGGCTCGGCGGCCAGGACCGTGCGGCCGTCCACGGTCGAGGTCGTCAGGGGGTCGCCATACCCGGCGTCCGTGAACCCCTTGGGCATCACGATCCGGACCGTGGCCTTGCCCTCGTCGCCCCAGGCCCAGGCCGTGAACGTCGCGAAGGCCGCCCCGACGCGGATGTCACTGGACGAGCGCGGCGCGCCGCCTGGGAGGTCGTACTCGATGCGGATGCGGACCGCACCCTGGTAGTAGATCGGTGAGTAGCGGACGGTCAGTCGTCGGCTGCCGTCGATCTTCTTGATCGACGTGCCCAGTGACGACCCGCCCGATGTCGCCCGGATGGAGCGCCCTTCGTCGTGGATCCACAGGTACAGCTCGTTGAAGTAGTAGCGCGTCGTGGCCGTGCCGCTGGCCGTGCTGACGACCTTGTCTGGCGTGCGGTTCGTGAGCAGGACATCGATCCGGACGCGCACGACGGCGTCATCGATGTCGACCCGGTACGTCGTGTCGGCCACGACCTCCAGGCCGTCGGCGGCATGCGCGACCGGGACCGCGGAGGGCATGGCCAGCGCCGTCGTCACGAACGCGAGCGCGACGACCAGCCGCCAGAACCGTCTCGTCATCCCCGGATGGTGACGCCTCGGCGTCGTCGGCGTCGTCGGCGGCGCGCGGACGTGACGAGCATCACGCTCGCGAGGATGAACGCCAGGGTCAGGGCGAGCACGCTGACCGCCCGCCCGGTGCCCACCCGGTCCGCATCGGCCCAGACCGCGGCGGCCGAGTCGGCGGCGGTCGCCGCGCCGCGCAGGTCGCCGCGAACATACGCCGCCGCCGCGCTCGCGATGTCGGCCTCGGGTTCCGTACCCCACAGTCCCAGGGCCACGATCGGGTCCGAGTCGCGCGGGCGCAGCGCGATAGCCCCCTCGTAGCGGTCGATCACGTCGAGCTCGCTCGCGGCCTCGGCCGCGGCGTCGTCGAAGCCGTCGTCGTCCTCGAAGGCCAGGCGCAGCGTGTCCGGCGCCGTCAGACCGGCCCTGGCCGCCGCGGCCTCGACCTCGGCGCGCATGGCGATGACCGAGGCCGCGCCATCGAGCAGGCTCGACGTATCGTCGAAGCGCCACGCCCGCATCGAATCGCGGATGGCGCGGGGCAGTCGCCAGTCATCGGCGAGCGACGTGACCTCGTCCAGACGGATCCGCGCCGCTGCCCGCGCGTCCAGGAGCGCGAGGTCCGCTTCACGAGCGACCCGTGCGCGCCACAGGTCGCCGTAGGTCGCGCCCGTCTGTTCCTCGAGCAGGTCCAGCAGGCCCCGCCAGTCCGGCGGCCCAGCCACCGACTCGGTGACGCCCCAACTCGGCTGGTAGGCACCGACGTCCGTGGCCGCGGCTGCCCAGACCGCGCGCAGGCCGTCGTCACCGGCACGCTTCGCGATCAGGACCGCGAGGTCGTAGGCCGCCGCGTAAGCCTGGTCCTCGATGGCCGCGTCGACGCTCCCGACGGGACCCCAGGCGTTGAGCGCGATCGGATCGAGGTCGGCCTCGCCCGCCGGTTGATCGTCGGTCAGGGTGTCGGGCGAGACGCGCAACTCGAGGTCGGCGGCAACGGCGGCGGCGTAGTACGAGGCGAAGGCCTCGTTCGCCCAGCGGTCGACGAGGAGCGCCCCGTTGAACCAGGCATGCGCGGCCTCGTGCAGGACGACGAGATTGCCGGCGTAGTACGCGATCTCGACGCGGCCGCCGGTCGGATCGAAGAGCCCGGCATAGCCACCGGTCGTGCGGCTGAGGGCCTCCTCCACGATGAGTGGTTCGGGGTGCGTCCAGGCCAGGCCGATGCGCTCACCGAGGGCCGGCAGGGCGCCACGAACGAGCTTCTCGACGCGCTCGCCCCAAGCCGGGTCGTCGGGCCAGGCGCGGATCACGACCTGCGCCGGGGCGTCGAGCACGGTCACGCTGAACGGGGTCTCCGTGTAGGCTGCCGGGCGGTCGGCGACGAGGTAGGCGAAGAAGTCGAGGGGCTTGTCCAGGACGCCAGACCGGAAGATCGTCCGACCCTGGCCATCCACCTCTGGCTCGGGGATGCTCCCGGCCTCGACGACGACGTCGTAGCCCGCGGGAAACACCACAGTCGTGCTGGAACCTGACGTTTCGTCGCTCGCGTAGGCCCAGACCGGGAACGAGACGAGCGCCTCCCCGACGCGCAGCTCGCGGGTCGCCCGGCCGCCCGTGTCCTGGAGGTAGAAGGTGAGTCGGTAGTCGGCGGTCTTGCCGCTGAACAGGCGGGCTCCAAGGCGCAGGCGCAGGATCGTCGCGTCGTCAGTGCGCTTGTTGACGGATGCGCCAGGGGTACCGGCGCCGTCCCAGGTCAGCGCGTAGCCGGACGCCGTGGACGGGACGTCCAGGAAGGCCTCATCGAAGAAGTAGCGCTTGGTGATCGAGTCCTTGAGCCGGTTCCTGAGGGTCAGGTCCACGATCACGCGCACGCGCTGTCGCTCGGGCTGCACGTCGTAGCGGGCCTTGCCCACGATGGTCAGGTCCGGTGTGGCGGCCAGGACGTCGCTCGGGGCGGTCGGCCCGACGGGGATGGAGATCAGTCCGAGGACGAGCAGCGCGGCAAGGACCAGCCTGGCGAGCCGGGTCATCGGCGCGGCTCGATGGCTTCGGCGGTCGGCGGCGGCTCGGCGGTCGGCGGCGGCTCGGCGGTCGGCGGCGGCTCGGCGGCGATCTCGTCGTACAGGCCAGCGAAGCGCTCGAGGATCGGCTCGTTGCGACAGACCCGGTCGGACTGATCCGGGACGCGCCCGCCGATCCACAGCCAGCCCGTGGATTCCGCGAACGATCGATCGGCGATGGCGACGATGCGCACGAGCGCGTGCCCGAGGTCGTCCGCGCCGAGGCGGCCACGCGTCCCGGATCCGAAGAGCGGCAGCTCGACGGCGAGCAGCGGCCGCTCGTCCTCCCCGACGCTGAACTTCGCGAACGGGAACTCGTCGTTCCAGCGCAGCAGCTTTCGATACGACTTGCGGAACATGTCGCCGATGGGCGGCGCGTAGTGCGCCCAGCAGATGAGCGCCATCGACGGGTCGAGGATGACCGTGACGCGAAGATCGAAGCGGCGTCGACCGTCGAGCACGAGATCCCAGCTGGTGATCCCATCGCGATCGGCTCGCTCCAGGGGCTCAAGGCCGAGGTCGGCGAACCATCGCTCGACGTCAGCCGGGCGCAGGCGTGGGTCCGTGACCGACGTCGCGCCGGGGTCGGCGAAAGGCATGGCCCGCGGAGTCTAGCCCAGATCCTGCCGGCCCGGCCGCTGCCCGTTGTCCGTTGCGTGCCGCCGTCGGCCGCTGCCCGTTGTCCGTTGCGTGCCGCGA
>JANOTJ010000158.1:0-4061 GCA_031416295.1 Chloroflexota bacterium | reverse complement strand
CCAGACCGGGCCGTCGGCCTCCACCCAGGCAACATTCGGATTACGCGAAAGCGCGTCGACGGCGCGGGAGGAAAGCGAGGCCGCGAACCCCTTGAGCGCGTGCTGGTAGACGAGGCGAGGGGCAAAGCCGTGCTGACGGCCCAACTGCTGGGCGAGCGCAACCGGGTTCGCGACACGATCGCGGAAGACGACGATGACCGAGTCCGAGGCGCCCCCGGCGGGCGCTGCAGCGGCGACCGAAGTCGACCCGAGGACGAGCACCACGGTGGCCAGGAACACGAACGGTCGAGCGGCGCGGCGTCGCATGGCATCACCCAATAACGGCTGGACGACCGGATAGTAGGCTCCAGTGCCACCGTTGTCGATGGGATTCGAGAGCCCATGTCGATGGGCTTGGGAGAGCCACGTGGCTCGAGCGGGTCATTGCCCACCGGCGTTCAGGCGTGACGCAGCGGGAGGCGCAGCTCGAAGCGGGTCGCCAGCCGATCGCTCACCACCGCTACCGAGCCGCCCGACGCCTCGGCGATCGCCCGCACGATCGGCAGCCCGAGGCCCGCGTGGTCGCCGGGCCGCTCTGAGCCATCGGCACGGGGTACCCGGTAGAAGCGCTCGAACAGATGCGGGAGATGCTCGGCCCCGACGGGCTCGCCCTCGTTGGCAACGACCACGAGCGCAGTCGGACCGTCGCGTCGCGCCGCCAGCGTGATGAGGCCGTGCTCGGGCGTGTGGCGCACGGCGTTGTCGACTAGGTTCATGAGCGCCTGGGTCAGCCGATCGCGGTCGGCCACGACGGGCACGGGTCCGTCGCGCTCGATCTCCACCCGCCGGCCATCGGCCATGACCCGAGCCGCATCCGCGACGTCCTCGATGAGTTCGCCGAGATCGATGTCGCGGCGCTCGAGGTTGCCACCGCCCGCCTCGAGTTGGCTGAGGAGCAGCAGGTCGGCGGCGAGTCGGGACAGACGATCGATCTCGCGACGCATCGCCGCGAGCGTCCGGACGCCGGTCTCCGAACTCGCGAGCTCTCCCCGGGCCAGGACGTCGACGAAGCCCCCCAGCACCGTGAGCGGCGAACGGAGTTCGTGCGACGCGTCGGCGGCGAACTGGCGCTGCGACCGAAGCGTCGCCTCGACCCGATCGACCATTCCGTCGAACGCCCGTCCGAGCCGCCCGATCTCGTCGGTGCCCGCCGGCAGGTTGGCCCGTGCCGAGAGGTCACCCGTGGCGATCCGGTCGGCGACCTCGGCGACCCTGCTGAGCGGGCGGAGTCCGAGGCTCGTCACGGCCCAGGCGATCAGGACCGCGACGACGAGCACGCCGGCTCCGATGAGCAGCAACGAGGCTCGAAGGTCGGCCAGCGCGGCGTCGACCGGCGCGAGCGACACACCGAGTTGGGCGATCGCGTTTGGTGCCGCGTCGGCGACCACAGTCCCGCCCTGGCCCGGGTTCTGGTTCCCGAGCCCGCGACCCGGCGGCGGACCCTTGTCGTCCGGTCGGCCTTTGTCGGCCGGTGGCCCGTCGGCGGTGCGAAGCTGCACGGGCACGGCCACGACGAGGACCCGGTCGGTCCCAGGGCTCGCCGGCACCACCCCGGCGGCCGATTCGCCAGTGCTGAGGACGCTTCGGTAGCGGGCCGCGTCGAGCCGCGCCGCGACGACACCGGCCGGCGCTCCGTTCGGCTCGGCCGCCAGGGTCACGCCGTCTGGATCGAGGATCACGACCGCTGTCTCCTGGCCACCGAGGATGCCGGCGAGATCGCCCGCCGCAAGATCGGTCGCCGTGACGCCCTTCTTGCCGCCGGTGTCGGCCGCAATGAGCCCCGCCTCGATCTCCAGGCGGCTGGCCGTGTTCTCGATCAGCGTCCGCTCGACGATCGCGCCGACGAGCGCCAGGACCAGACCGAGCATCACCGCCACGACGAGCGCATACGCGATGCCCAGGCGCCAGCGCAGCGAACCACCGTGGCCGAGGCGCGGCGAGATCGTCACCACGCCTCCCTGGCCTCGCGGAGGGCATAGCCGGCGCCGCGCAGGGTATGGATGAGTGGCGGGTCACCGAGCTTGCGCCTGAGGTACCCGATGTAAACCTCGACGAGGTTGCCATCGAACGCATAGCCCCACAGTCGGTCGAGGATCGCCTCCTTTGACATGACCCGGCCCGGGTCCCGGAGGAAGAGCTCGAGCAGCTCGAACTCGCGGGCGGTCAGCTCGATCGCCCGGTCACCGCGGCGGACGTCGCGGGTGCGCGGATCGAGCGACAGGTCGGCGAACGTGAGGATGGGTTCCTGGGTCCCGCCTCCGGCCGACGCCTGGCGACGGAGGTGGGCCCGGATCCGGGCCAGGAGCTCGGCGAAGTGGAAGGGCTTCGCGATGTAGTCGTCGGCCCCGAGGTCCAGACCTCGGACTCGGTCCTCGAGTTCGCCGCGGGCGGTCAGCATGATCACCGGGACGTCGCTCTCGGCGCGGATCCGAGCCAGGAGTTCGAAGCCGTCGATGTCCGGCAGGCCGACGTCGATGATGACGAGGTCAGGTCGCTCGGCGCGGACGGCGCGCAGGCCGGCCGCGGCGGTCCCGGCGGAGACGACGCCGATGCCCTCGTGACCGAGACCCATCTCGACGAAGCCGACGATGCCCGGTTCGTCGTCGACAAGGACCACGCGCCAGGGCACCGTGTGCTGGCTTCCGGTCGGATCGAGGGTCGGACTTGGATCATCCACGCCACCATTGCACGCCCGCAGGCCCGCGAATGCAACCCACCCGAGGTCATGTCCCGTGCTGGCCCCTCTCACCGACCGAGATTCTCAGCGTCCTCTCAGGCGCAGTTCAGTCCCATCTCAGGGGCTCCGCGGTACGGTGTCAGCACGCCCACACCGGTCGCGCTGCGCTCGACGCTCAACATGAGGGATGGACATGCCTGACAGATCGATCCTGACGGGACTCGCGCTCGTGGCCCTCGTGGCCCTCGTGGCCGTGCCCGTCCTCGCCGCGGATCCGTCGCCTTCTGCGGGACCACCCGGCCAGCAGGGCAAACCGGCGAAGGTCGCGGAGACGCCGATCACCTTGACCGGCACGGTCGCAGCGTCGACGGACACTGACGGCAACGCCACGTTCACGCTTCGGAGCGGTGCCACGACCTATACCCTCGACGGCGGTCCCGCCTGGTTCTATGGCGACAAGCACCCGCTCAAGGCGTACGTCGGCAAGTCGGTCACGGTGGTCGGCGAGCGGGCCCCGGGCGAGACCGAAGTCGACGTCGAGACCGTTGACGGCAAGGCTCTCCGGGCCCCGGGCAAGCCGCCCTGGGCTGGTGGCTGGAAGGTCGTCGGCAAGGCGCACCCTGGCTGGTCACAGGAGAAGGCGGACCGCTTCGAGGCGAAGTTCGGCGACTGTTTCCCGCCCGGCCAGTGCAAGGACAAGCTCAACAAGCCGGCAGCTTCGGCGGCGCCCTGACCAACGATGCGACCGCGCATCGAGACGATGCACGGACGCTCCACGTGGCGATGTGATCCGGACGCCGGCGCAACCGTCGGGCGCGGGCGATCCTGATACGCGGTCAGCAGCCCGAGTGGGCCTCTCGGGCGGATCGTGTGGACGTCGAGCGCTGACTGCGCGTCATCGAACCGATGTTGTGGTTTGGCTGGCGAGGAAGGATTCGAACCTTCGATCTCCTGATTCAGAGTCAGGCGCCTTACCGCTTGGCCACTCGCCAGTGGAGCGGCCGAGATAATAGCGCGAATCACGAGGCCGCCCGGTCGGCGCCCTCGCGTGTCGACACCGGTACGTTCGGGGGAGTGGCGCCCGACGGGTGCGTTGAGGCACCATTCCGTCATGCCTCGCCACATCGCCGGCCGGTCGCGCCTCGTCGCCCTGCTCCTCGTCGCCGCCCTGTCGACGGCGCTCGGGGCGACCGTGTCCGCCGCATCGGACCTGCCGCCCTGCACGGTCGCCGACACGCTGACCAGGCACCGAACGTACGCCGACTGGGATCGCTCGCTCCTGGACTACACCTTCCGTCTGCCCAGCTCGTACGTGCCCCGTGACCTGCGCTCGACGGCCGACGCC
>JANOTJ010000157.1:0-3800 GCA_031416295.1 Chloroflexota bacterium | reverse complement strand
CGGCGCCAGGCAGGGCTTGGCTTACCACGAACGATCGAGGACCTCGAGGGGACGGCGGGAGGAGACGCCGTGGCGCCGCGCGGCCGTCCAGCGGAGCGTAGCCCGATGCAGCCGGCCGAGGCATCGCCCTGGTGACGTAGGCCGGACAGGACCCTTGGACCGTCCCAGGCGGCGTCCGGCGAGCCGCTTCGGACAATGGGGCTCAGTCGAGCCCGCTGTCCAGCGCGCGGATGGCCTGGTCGAAGAGCCCGTTGAGGATGCGCGACGTCGACGGGAAGGCGTGGATCGTGTCGGCGAGGACGTCTATGGTCACGCGCGCCCTGATCGCCAACACGCACTCATGGATGGCCGCCGAGGCGTCGGGTGCCGCGATCGCAGCCCCCACGAGCTGCCGGCTGGCGCGATCGATGACGATGGTGACGTGCCCGAATTCGGCTTCGATGCCGAAGCCCCGGGACGTCTTCGCGAAGTTCGCGACGAGCTCGAAGGCATCGAGCCCCTGCGCCATGGCCGCCTCGAGGTCAACGCCGACGAAGGCGAGCTCGGGGTCCGTGTAGGTCGCCCTCGGCAGGGCCCGGTAATCGAGCACCACGTGGTCGCCAAGGGCCATCTGCACAGCCCGCTGGCCCTGGTAGTGCGCCTGGTGCGTGTGCAGCTCGGGACCGGCGGCGTCCCCGATGAGGTAGACCCCCGGCGCGATGCGCAGGCGTCCATCCCGTGGCACGGCCAGAGGATCGGCGACATCGATGCCGACGGTATCAAGCCCAAGGGGCTCCAGGGGGAAGGTCCGGCCGACGGCGAGCAGCGTCGCGTGGCCCTCCACGGTCGTGCCGTCGTCCAGGGTCACGACGTCCGCGCCGTCCGTGCCCGTCCCCGCGGAGGCGCGCAACGCGCGGACCCCGAGGCGGACCGTGGCTCCGTCGCGCTGGAGCGTGCGCAGGGCCGCCTCGGAGTTGCGCGGATGATCGGTCGGGATGAGTCGCGGCCCCGACTGCGCGACGGTGACCGGCACCCCGAAGCGGGCGAAGACCTGTGAGAGCTCGACGCCGGTCGGGCCGCCGCCGAGGACGAGCAGGCTCGCCGGCAGGTCGCGCGTCGTGGTGGCTTCCTTGTTCGTCCAGGTCCGGATCATCTCGATGCCCTCGATGGGCGGGATCTTCGTGTCTGAGCCGACGGCGATGACGACGTGGCTCGCGCCGAGCTCGTGGGTCGCGCCGTCGTGGCGGACGACGACCCGGCCCGGGCCGTCCAGCGCGGCGATCCCGCGGACGACCGTCGCCCCGGCCTTCTCCAAACCCTTGACGTGCCCCGCGTCGCTTGGGTAGTCGGTCTCCTCGCGATTGATCATGTAGTCACGCCGAGCCGATGCCCGCGCCCAGTCGTAGTCCGCGCCATCGGCGTGGCGAGCGGCCGAATGGAGGAGCGCCTTGGACGGCACGCAGCCCCAGAACGGGCACGAGCCACCGAACAGGTCGCGGTCCACGACGGCGACGCTGGCGCCGCGCGTCCGAGCCTCATAGGCGGCCGCCTCGCCGGCCGGGCCGGCCCCGATGATCACGAAGTCGAACTGATCCATGGACGATCCTTCTTGCGCCACCGATGGTGGCGCCTCCGAGCGATCCGTGTCGAGTCCGGCTGTCACGGCCCGACACGCAGCCCATCAACGGCCGCGCTAGCATCTGCAGGCCGTGACCGATGCCGCCCGAACCGTCCAGCGAACCTACCTCGCCCTCACCCTGCTGACGACCCTCGCGGCGTCGTTCATCTGGGGCATCAACACGCTGTTCCTGCTCGACGCGGGACTGTCCAACACCGAGGCCTTCGCGGCCAATGCGTTCTTCGCCATCGGCCAGGTCGTCTTCGAGGTCCCGACAGGCGTGATCGCCGACACCCGCGGTCGGCGCTTCTCGTTCCTGCTCGGGGCCGCGACGCTCCTCGTGTCCACCCTCCTGTACCTCGTCATGTGGCAGATCAAGGCGCCGTTCCTTGGCTGGGCGGCGGCGTCCATCGTGCTTGGTCTTGGCTTCACGTTCTTCTCGGGCGCCACCGAAGCCTGGCTCGTGGACGCCCTCGGTGCGTCCGGCTTCACGGGCAACCTCGAGTCCGTCTTCGGACGGGCGCAGACCGTTGGTGGGGCGGCCATGCTCGTCGGCTCAGTGCTCGGTGGGGTCGTCGCCCAGGCCACCGACCTGGGCGTCCCGTACCTGATTCGGGCAGGGATGCTCGGGGTGACCCTGGTCATCGCCTGGTGGCTGATGCACGACATCGGGTTCACGCCGCGGCGCGGGACCGGACCCGTGGAAGAGATTCGGGTCGTCGTCCGGGGCGCCATCGATGGCGGCTTGCGCAACCCGCCGGTGCGCTGGCTGATGCTGGCCGCGCCATTCTCGAGCGGCGTCGGGTTCTTCGCCTTCTACGCCATGCAGCCGTACCTGCTCCAGCTCTACGGCGACCCCAGCGCGTACTCCATCGCGGGGCTCGCCGCGGCCATCGTGGCCGGGGCCCAGATCGTCGGCGGGCTCATCGTCCCGTGGGTGCGGCGCAGGTTCAGGCGGCGGACCGATGTGCTCATCCTGGGCACCGTCGCGAACGTGGTTCTGCTGGTCCTCATCGGCTTCACGAACAGTTTCGCGATCGCCCTGGTCCTGCTCGCGCTGTGGGCCATGGTCTTCGCTGTCGATGGGCCCGTTCGCCAGGCGTTCATCAACGGTTGCATCCCGTCGGAGCAGCGGGCGACCGTGCTCTCGTTAAACTCCCTGATGGCCTCGACCGGTGCGGCGGTTGCCCAGCCTGCCCTGGGCAGGGTCGCCGACGTGTTCGGCTACGGCCCGTCGTACGTCGTGTCGGCGACGGTCAGCACGCTCGCCCTGCCGTTCGTGTGGCTCGCCCGACGCGAGCGCGCACGCTCCGACCTGATGGACCGGGACAGCGCCCGAGGCGCGGAGGAGCCCCCCGGGCTCACTCGACGATGAGCGTCCCGACCATGCCCGCCTCGGCGTGCCCTGGGACGGTGCACAGGTAGCGGTAGGTCCCGGGCCGATCGATGACGAAGCGCAGCTCGGCCGTCTGGGCGGGCCGGGCGCCGGCGTCCACATTGGCCAGACCCTGGACCTCCCAGTCATGGTAGATCGAGTCGGCATTGGTGAACTCGACGACCGTCCAGCGGCCGGCCTGGAGGTGGATCATCGAGGGCTCGAAGGCGACGTCCCGGGCCGTGACCTCGACCCGCTGGGCGCCCGCAGACAGGGCCCGGTCAGCCGCGTAGACACCGCCGGCGAGGGCCAGCGCAAGGAGCGCGACCACGCCCAGGAACGCGCTGTCGCGGATGGCTCCGAGGCGACCCGGGCGGGCCGCCTGCAAGCGCCCCGGTCGCGCCTCGACCGAGCGCAGGCGCAGCGAGTTGGTGACGACCGAGACGGACGAGAGGGCCATCGCCCCGGCCGCCAGGGCCGGGTTCAAAGTGACGCCCGTGAACGGGTACAGGACGCCCATGGCGACCGGGATGAGCACGACGTTGTAGGCGAACGCCCAGAACAGGTTCTGACGGATCGTCCGGAGGGTGGCTCGGGACAGGGCGATGGCGGAGGCGATCAGGCGCGGGTCGCCCCCGACCAGGGTGATGTCCGATGCCTCGATGGCGTCGTCCGCGCCCGTCCCGTTGGCCACGCCGACGTCCGCCTGGGCCAGCGCGGGCGCATCGTTGATGCCGTCACCGACCATCGCGACCCGTCGGCCCTGCGCCTGGAGCGCCGAGACCACGGCGGCCTTGTCAGCGGGCAGGACCTCGGCGTGGACCCGTT
>JANOTJ010000156.1:0-13810 GCA_031416295.1 Chloroflexota bacterium | reverse complement strand
GCCCTCGGGTCTCCTAACGGTGAGGGGGTCGGTCCTGGCTGGTCAGCCGGCGGTGCCGGCTGTTGTGGCGGGGTGCGGGTCAGACGGTTGATCGGCGGTTTTGGGTGCCTTGGCTGCTGCGTCGGCGGCCTCCGCAGCACTCGCACCCTCGTCATACAGGCGCTCGAGGATCCTCGTTCCGAGACGCTCCTCGAGTTCGAACAGGATCCGGACTCCGGCGAGGTTCACGCCCAGGTTCTGGGTGAGGTGGCGGATCCACATGACGCGCCGGATGTCGGTCTCGGAATAGAGCCGAATGTTGGTCGGGGTGCGTGCCGGGCAGACGAGCCCGGCATCCTCGTAGATCCGCAACGTGCGCGGATGAACGCTCACGATGCTGGCCGCCACGCTGATGACGTAGACGGGTCGAGTCGGGTCGCGGTCCGATCGGGGGGAAACCATGCACGAATGCTAGAACCATGACAACGGCGTTGTCAAGAGAGTGCATAACGACTTGGGGGTGAAGCTTCCTATATCTGGCCATCGAGATTCGAGTACGGCCATCGAGATCCGAGTACGGTGCGCTGCGTTTCGCGAGTCGGACCGGTCTTGCTCGCGCTGTTTTTCCCCTTGCAGCACTGGTAGTGCTGATATCGGCGATCCCCCGGCCTGCACACCTGCGGCCAGCCTTGCCGTGCCTGGGTCCACGCTTGGGATCGGGCCCGAATACCTGGTCAGCCGACCTCCTGGGTAGCTCGCCCGCCGTTCTGGCGGATACCTGCACTGGTGGTTCTGCAAGGAAATAGTGCAGCGGGATGGGCGTTGCCCGCGCCCCTCGCGCCGGGCCGCGCCCCTCGCGCTCTCGCGCTCTCGCGCTCTCGCGCCGCGGCCCGCCGGTCAGCTGGCGGCGGCCGCCTCCGGGTCGCCGATGAGCTGGCGGTGGAGCATCTGCTCGCAGGTGGCCTTGCCGATGGCGATGACCTTGTCGCCCTCGCGCAGGATGGTGTCCGGTCGGAGGGACGAGGCGATGCCCTCGCGGATGACCGCGAAGAGCGTGCATCCCTCCGGGATGTCGAGATCGTGTGGGGCACGCCCGATCGCGGGCGACCCCGCCTGGAGGCGGGCCTCGATCAGCTCGAGCTCGCCCTCGCCGAGGGTGGCCAGATGGAGCAGCTCGTGGACCGGGATGTCCTGCTCGATGGATCCCAGGATCATCCGGGTCGGACTGATCAGTTCGTCCACGCCGAGATGCCGGAAGAGCGCTTCGTTCTTCGGGTTGTTCACCCGGGCGATGGTCCGCGGCACGTCGAAGTGATGCTTGGCCATCTGGCAGATGACGAGGTTGTCCTCGTCGTCGCCGGTCACCGCCGCGACGACATCGGCTCGATTGCAGCCGGCCTCGCCCAGGTACTTGCCCTCACACCCGTCGTGGGCGATGACGATCGAGCCGATCTCGTCGGCGATCTGACGGGCGCGTGTCGGGTCCTTTTCCATGAGCGCCACCTCGTGACCCGAATCGATGAGCTCCTTGGCCAGGTAGTACCCGACCTTGCCCCCGCCGACGACCAGCACGAACATGGCTCAGGCCTCCACGGCCGCGTCGGGCGCAGCCTGTGTCGATGTGTGGATGCGTGACGGGGCAGGACCGCTGCCGCCTCCGCCCGCCCCCGGCAGGGGATGGTCATCGGTCCCGTGATGCCCGTCGGATCCGCGGTGCGGGCCGACCGGCGCGAGCATCCCGGCGATGCCCGCCGCGGGCAACCCAAGGTACGCATTCATCGCATCGATCATCAGGCCGGTCCGACAGATCGTGGCGATCCCGAGTTCGGCGTAGGCGGTCGAGCGGACCGGGTCGTTGATCTTGGCGATGACCCGCTGGATGCCCAGTGCCTCGACCGCGAGCTGGGTGGCCATGACGTTGCGGTTGTCGCCCTCGGTCAGGGCCAGGAACAGGTCGGCGCCCTCGGCGCCAGCGCGCCGCAAAACGTCCTCATCGGTGCCGTCGCCGCGTACGGCGGCCCCCCGGAACGACGTCGGCAGGCGCTCGAAGGCGCGGGTCTCTACATCGACCACGACGACCTCGTGGCCGGCCGCGTCCCAGGTCTCGGCCGCGGACGCACCGACGCGTCCGCACCCGACGATGACGATCTTCACGATGATTCCTCGTTCATGGGCTCGCGCACGACCCAGACCATGCACGGCGCGTTCTGAAGGATGTACGGGATGGTCCGGCCGATGGCGAACTCGCCACCGAAGCGCTTGCGATAGGGCAGGCCGACGATCAGCAGGTCGGCACCGCGCTCGGAGGCCTCATCGACGATCGCGGCACCCACGTCACGGGCCTGGAGCAGGACCGGCTCGAGGGTCTGGCGGTACGTCTCGGCCGTCGTCTCGGCGACATCGAGCACGCGCTGGACCTCCTCGGAGCGCCCGGCGATGTCGGCGTCGAGCGGCAGCGTCCAGTCGATCTCCACGACGTGCACGGCGATCAGCTCCGTGCCCTTGGTCCGGCTCGCCTGGGCGGCCGCAAGGCGGACGATGCGGGTATCGCTGGGCCCGCCATTGAGGGCGAGCACGGCCCGTCGAAAGGGCGGGATCTCGGTGTCGGGCATCACCTGTGACGATACCACCGCACGATGCCTCAGTCGCCCGTATGTTCGCCACCACCATGGACAGACTCGAACAGTTCGCGGTCCTCGCCCCGGTAGGGCACGTTGACCACGACGGTGTGCGGCCGGCCGAGCAGGACCGTGCGCAGGCGCTTGGAGGCCTGGTTGTAGAGGATCCGCTCCCACCAACTCCGGGCCACGTACTCGGGGATGACTACGAAGGTGATCGGGGCTTCCTTGTCCGGCGGCCACGCCGCATCCAGCACGTCGAGGTACGCAAGCAGGGGTCCCGCGAGCGCACGGTACGGTGATTCGACGACGACCAGGAGCACGCCCGGGACCTGGCGTTCGAAGGCCTCGCGCACACTCGCGGCCTCGGCGGGGTTGTCGGAGATGAACACCGCGCGGATGTCGTCATCGATGGATCGAGCGACGTTGATGGCCTGGATGGCCGCCCGGTTGAGGCCCGGGATGGGCACGACCACCCGCTCTTCGCGGTGCGGCGGCGAAACGACCACCTCCGGTCGGACCGCCAGTTCGCGCCGCGACCGGGCGTACTGGCGCTGGATGAAGGCCATCATCGCGACCAGAACGGGCACGATGATGACCACGAGGTATGCGCCGGCTTCGAACTTCTCGAAGACGACGACGCCCAGGACCACGGCGGTCAGGATCGTCCCGGCGGCGTTCACAACGAGGCGCCAGCGCCAGCCCGAGTCACGGGTGCGCAGCCAGTGCCGGACCATGCCGATCTGGCTCAGCGTGAAGCACAGGAACACGCCGACCGAGTACAGCGGGATGAGGGCGTGGGTGTCGCCGTCGAAGGCCCACAGGAGGGCGAAGGCGATGCCCGCGAGGAGCACGATGCCCCACGAATACGCCAGGCGGTCGCCCCGGAAGGAGAACTGGCGGGGCATGTAGCCGTCCTCGGCCAGGATCGCGACCAGGCGCGGGAAGGCGTTGAAGCTCGTGTTCGCGGCCAGGAACAGGATGAGTGCGGTGCTTGCCGCGAACGTGACGAACAACACGGACCCAGGGCCGAAGGCCGTCTGGGCCACGAGAGCGATCACGGATGGACCGCCCTCCCCTGTCGGGCGGATCCCGAACTGGACGGCGAAGATCGTCAGCCCGACGAACAGCACGGCGAGCAGGACGGCCATCGTGGTCATCGTGTTCGCGGCGTTCTTCGCCTCGGGCGGTTTGAACGCGGGCACCCCGTTCGCGATGGCCTCCACGCCGGTCAGCGCGACGGAACCGCCGGCGAAGGCCTTGAGCAGCAGGAGGATGCCCAGGGTCTCCGATCCGAAGGGCACGGCGTCGGGCTCGGCCGTGACCGGGCTCGCGTCACCCGTCACGATGCGCACCGCCCCGATGGCCACGATCGTGAGGGCGAGGCCGATGAACAGGTAGGTCGGGATCGCGAAGATGTTCCCGGACTCACGCAGGCCGCGCAGGTTGGCGATCGTGATCAGTGCGATCGAAACCGCGGCGATCTCTATGCGGAAGTCATAGGCGGCCGGGAGGACCGACTGGATCTGGGCGATGGCGGACGAGGTCGATACCGCCACGGTCATCACGTAGTCGATGAGCAGGGCCGCGGCGGCGATGAGTCCGAAGATCGGCGCGAGGTTGGTCCGTGCCACGACATACGCGCCGCCGCCGTTCGGGTAGGCCCGACACACCTGCCGGTACGAGACCGACACGACCGCGAGCAGGATCGCGATCGCGATCGCGACCTCGATCGACATGAAGAGGGCGCTCGCCCCGGCGAGGAGCAGGACTCGCAGGATCTCTTCGGTCGCGTACGCGGACGAGCTGATGGCGTCCGAACTGAAGATGGCCAGCGCCTTGCGCTTGGACAGCCGCTCGCCGAGCTCCTCCTCGTTGGAGAGCGGTCGCCCGAAGGCGACGCCCCGGACACGAGCGAGGAAGCGGCCGCCCGGCGTCAGGGCCACGCTCGCGGCTTGCTTCGCGACGAGCTGATTCGGGCCTGTGTAGCGGAAGTACGGGGCGTGCGGGCGCTCGACGCGCACTCGCTTGTCCGCGGGCTTGCGGCCCTGGAGCGGCCGCCGACCTCCGATCACGCTTTGTTCCGTTCCTTCCCGCCGTCCGGTCGCGTCGCGGTCAGTGCTCCCGTCGATAGGGGACGTCCGCGATGACCGTGTGCTCGCGACCGACGATGGCCGCCTTGAGCCGTTTGGCGGTCTGGTTATACAGCACCCGGTCCCACCAGTGCCGGGCGACGAACTCGGGCAGCACGACGATCGTGATCGGCGCCTCCTTGTCGGGCGGCCAGGCCTGGTCCAGGACATCGAGATAGGCGAGCACGGGCGAGATGACCACCCGGTACGGGGACTCGACGATGACCAGGGGCACGCCCGGGATCTGGCGCTCCCAGCGCTGCCGGAGTTCTTCGCCGGCGTCCGCATCCTCGGTCACGAAGACCGCCCTGATGTCCGGGCTCATGGTCCGTCCGAACCTGACCGCCTGGATGACCGCGCGGTTGATCCCGTTGATGGGCACGACCACCCGTTGGTCGCGGCTCGGCGCATCCAGCACGAAGTCGTCGCGGACCCGGAGCTCGCGCTCCTGGGCGTCGTACTCGCGTCGGATGAAGAGCATCAGGGCGACCAGCAGCGGGATCAGGACGATCACGAACCACGCGCCATCGACGAACTTCACGCCGGTCACGACGATGGCCACGATCCCGGTCGCGATGCAGCCGACGGCGTTGATGGCCAGGCGCCGGCGCCAGCCCGGATCTCGCGTCCGCAACCAGTGGCGGATCATCCCCGCCTGGCTGATGGTGAAGTCGATGAACACGCCGACGGCGTACAGCGGGATGAGGGCGTGGGTCTCGCCACCGACGGCCACCACCAGCGCGGCGGAGATGAGGCCCAGCAGGATGATGCCCATGGAGAACGCCAGTCGATCGCCGCGCACGCTGAACTGGCGCGGAAAGAACCCGTCCGCGCCAAGGACGGCGGCCAGCCGCGGGAAGGCGGCGAAGGACGTGTTCGCCGCCAGGAACAGGAGCAGGGCCGTGAATGCCTGGAAGCCGAAGAAGGCGATCGAGTCGCCGTACACGATGCGGGCGACCTGGGCGATGACGGTCTGCTTCGGTTCCTCGATCGGATAGACCGCGAAGTTGGTGGCCAGGAAGGTGATGCCCACGAACAGGACCGCCAGGAGGGCGGCCATGACGACCAGCGTCGTCGCCGCGTTCTTCGACTCCGGGGGTTCGAATGCCGGGACGCCCGTGGCGATCGCCTCCGTGCCGGTCAGGGCCACCGCGCCCGAGGCAAAGGCGCGCAGGAGGAGGACCACCCCGACCGCCTGGGCGGTGACCGTCGTGCTGGCCACGATCTCCGGCGGTGGGGGCTGGTCGCCCTGACCCAGGACGATGATCCGATATGCCCCCAGCGCGATCATGACCAGGGCGCTGAACAGGAACAGGTACGTCGGAACGGCGAAGATGCTGCCCGCCTCGCGCACGCCGCGCAGGTTGGCCACGGTGATCAGGCCGATGGCCACGACCGCGATGTGGACCCGGATCGGATCCAGCTCGGCGACGGCCGAGACCAGCTGCTCCACCGCGGACGAGGTCGAGACGGCGGCCGTCAGGTTGTAGTCGATGAGCAGGGCCGACGCGGCGACCAGCGAGGCGAGCTTGCCGAAGTTGGCCTTGGACACGGAGTAGGAGCCGCCACCGCTGGGATAGGCGATGCACACCTGCCGGTAGCTGAAGGCGACGACGGCCAGGAGGGCCGCGATGGCGACGGCCACCTCCAGGGCCAGGCCGACCGCCAGCGCCCCCGCCCCGGCGATCATGAACGCCCGGACGATCTCCTCGGTCGCGTAGGCGGACGAGCTGATGGCGTCGGAGCTGAAGATCGCCAGCGCCTTGCGCTTGGGCAGACGCTCGCCGAGTTCCTGCTCCTGGTGGAGCGGCCGGCCAAGGAAGAACGCTCGGATGCGGGCCAGCATCCGAGCGCCTGGCGTCGTCGGCACGCTGGCGGCCTCCTTGGCCGTGAGTTGCCCGGGCCCCGTGTAGCGGAAGAACTGGGCGTGGGGCCGCTCGACCCGGACGCGCCGATCCCCGGGCTTGCGCCCCTGCAGCGGACGGCGACCGCCGATCATGCCCCGTGGGCGAGCCGGTCGGCCAGCCGCGAAGGCAGCCCGGCGGCCCTGATCGCGTCGGCGACGGCCGCGATGTCGTAGGCGACCCGGTGCCAGGTGACGGTCCCCGCGTCCGGCTCCAGGACCAGGTATGAGGCTCGCGGATCCCCGTCGCGTGGCTGGCCGACGCTGCCCGGATTCAGGAACGCCCGGCGCCCGGCGAGCTCGATGGACGAACCGTCGCGCGGTTCCTTGACGCCGATCGCGCGCTCCTCGAGCAGGTAGGCGATGGGCACGTGGGTGTGGCCGTGCAATCCGTGGCTGGTGGTCAGGACGTCCAGGCTGGCCCGGGCCACCGCGAGTGAGATCACGTACTCGCGGAGCGGCTCGCGGGGACTCCCGTGGACGAGCGTGACGTCGTCGATGACCAGGGTCTCGGGCAGGTCCGCCAACCAGTCGCGCGTCGCGCTGGACATCGTCAAGGCGGTCCATTCGACGGCGCGCCGCGCCTCGGGATTGAACCAATCGATCTCCGGACCACCGAGCGCGGCCGCGTCGTGGTTGCCCCGGACGCCCAGCGCGCCGACCTCGGCCAGGCGCGCCACGACGGCGTCCGGGTCGGGCCCGTAGCCGACCACGTCGCCGAGATGCCACACGGCGTCCACGTCGCCGGCGTCGGCGAGGACCGCATCGAGGGCCGCGAGGTTGCTGTGGATGTCCGAGAGCACCGCGATCCGCATCGTGGCGGAGCGTACCAGCCCGTGCGGGCTCGGCGTCACGAGCCCGTGCCGGCTTGACGTCACCAGGCGCGTCGCGCGCGTGCCGTCGGATCGCGCGGATACGCGTCCGGCACGGCACCCGTCCGGGTCGCGATGAGCAGGGCGTGCCCGCCCAGACCGTCCACGCCGGCACCCACATCGAGCCGCTCCAGGCGACCGCCACCGAGTGCATCCATCGCGCGCCGGGCCGCATCGATCTCGTCGCCGAGATCGCCGCGCTTCCACGCGATGAGCGATCCACCGGGCTCGAGCAACGGGAACGCGAGCTCGACGAGGTCGGCGCTGGATGCGACCGCGCGCGCGGTCACGATCGACCAGCTGGCGCGTGACGAGCGCTCGTGCGCAACAGCCTCCGCGCGCGCAACCACGACGCGGACCCGGACTCCAACGCCGGTGGCTGCCGCGACCGTCTCAAGGAAGCGGGCCTTCTTGCCGACCGGTTCGAGCAGGGTGACGGTGGTGTCGGGCAAGGCCGCCGCGAGGGGCAGGCCCGGGAAGCCACCGCCCGAGCCGAGGTCCAGCAGGGTCGGGACCGCGCGGGCCCGTAGCCAGGGCACGGCGCTGAGGCTGTCGGCGATGTGCGCGATCGCCACCCCGGCCGGATCCCGGATTCCGGTGAGATTGATCGCCGTCGTCCAGGCCAGCAGCAATCGAGCGTGTCCGTCGATGATCGCGCGGGCGTCCGCGGATATCCGGCTGGCCGGGCCGAGCGCGGTCAGGGCCGCCTCGAGCGCGTGCGCATAGGCGGGTGGCAACTCCGGGGTGTCGTCGACGAGCGTCGGGAGCGGCTCGCGCGGGTGGACCACGACACGCCTCCTCTGATCACGTGCCGTTCCTGCGCGGTGCCGCTCCCGGCGTCGACTGCATCTCGCACGGGAGGTTCCGGTCCGGTCTTCCGCGGTCCGTCCGGTTCGTGGTCGGGTTTCCCCTGACCCCTCGTGGACCGCGTTACCCAGTGGGCTCCTGTGCGGGAGGCGGACACTACCGGGGCGGTCCCTCCAGCGTCAACGGGGTTATCCACCAACTGTCGTCGTGGCCGCGGATTCGTGGATAACCACCGGGCCCCACACACACGCCCGTTTGAAGGGGCGGGTCAGGGTCGGGCGGGGACCGCTGCGATCGAGCGGCTGGACAGTCGCGACCGAGGCTCGCTCGCGATGTCGCCCCTGGCGGCCGATCGACCGTCGCCGATCCGGGCGGTGCGTGTCGCCTGCGCGGCCCGGCCATGGCGAAGGGCTGCGGCGGTCTCCAGTCGCGCCGACTCCTGGGTGAGCGCCAGGGCCAGTCGGCCCCGGATGACGGTGCCGTCGTCGGCGCTGCTGCCGGGAGCCGGCAAGGCCAGCACGAAGGCGGTCCCGGTTCCGGGCAGGCTCGCGACATCGAGGTCGCCGCCCATGGCCCGCGCGAGTTCTCGGGCGATCGGCAGACCGAGCCCCGTGCCCGTGACCCGCTCGTGCCCGGCCATCCGATAGAAGCGCTCGAAGATGCGCGGTCGGTCGTCCGCTTCGATGCCCGCGCCGTCGTCGCGGACGGCGATGAGCGCGGTCGGTCCGTCGAACCAGCCAGCGAGCTCCACGACGCCATGGCCATCGGAACGCCCGAACTTCAGGGCATTGCCGGCGAGGTTGGTCAGGATCTGCTCGACGCGCCGGCGGTCGCCGGCCGCGGCGCGCATGCGCGGCGGCGCCGACACCCGTAGTTCGACGCCCCGGCCCATGGCGATCGGCAGCAAGCCCGCGGCGACGCCCGACATCGCCTCGGCGACCGAGAACGGGCCTGGCTCCAGGGCGATGGAGCCCGAATCGAGGCGGGACATCTCGAGCAGGTCGCCGACCAGCGCGGCCATCGAGCCGACGATCGACTTGCCGCGCTCGAGGAACTCGCGCTCGATGGCCGGGTCGCCGACCTGGCCATCGAGAATCAGATCGAGGTAGCCCGACAATCCGGTCAGCGGGGTGCGCAGTTCATGGGCGACCGTCGACACGAAGCGATCGCGCTCGCCTTCGCCGGCGCGAAGCTCGGCAAGACTGCGCGCGGTGGCCATCGATTCGGTGACGAGCGCCAGGGCGACCGCAGCATGGCGGGCCAGGGCGGGCGGCAGCCGCAGGGCGAGGACGCCCGGCTCGATCGGTGCGCAGAACGCGAATCCAAGGGTGACTTCGCCGGCGGATGGGATGCCCAGGATCTCGTAGGTCGGGTCGGGCGCGGACCTCCGGCGGATCTTGCCGATGACCACACTGACTGGCGCCGGGCCCGCGGCCGCGCGCCGCGCGCGGCTCCGGGGAGCCATCGCGTCAAGCCACATGGCGAGGGCCAGCGCGCCGGATTCGTCGTCTGGGCCAGCGGACACCACGGCGACGCGGCGCTCCGTCCCATCGGCGACGACCGCCGCACGCTCGGCGCCGACGGTCTCGGCGAGGAGGTCCAGGACGCCCGCAAGACGGGTCTCTGGCGGCACGTCCTGGACGAGCGTGTCGAGGGCGCGGGCCAGCAGCCCGGTCTCCTCGTGGGCCATCCCATCGGCCTCGCGGCGATAGCGCCGGCGACGCTCCGCGAACGGCGGTGGGGGAGCGACGCTCGGAGGGGCGAGCGGCAGGCGAGCGGGATGGATGTCGGCCATGTCGGCGTATGGTCGCTCCCCCGGGACGTCGGGAGGTATCACCCGACCGACAGTCTGGGTCCGCCGAAGGTCCCATGTGGCTCGCGTCGGCGCACACCGCCTGCCGCGCGCCGTTCGCGCCGCGTCGGCGCACACCGCCTGCCGCGCGCCTTGCGCGCCCGCCACCGGCCGATCCCCGCTCGCGCGGGGCCGGCGTCGGTCGCTACGGCGCGCTCTGGCGGCGGGCGCCACCGTCCATCGGGCTATGGCGCGCTCTGGCGGCGGGCGCTACCGCCCTTTCAGATCAAGTGGAGCGCGAGCCCGAGCGGACCGGGCGGCCGAGGGTGCGGCGCACGACGTCCATGACCTCATCGACGTACTGGTCGGCCTCGCCACGCTCGGCGGCGGTGCGCACGCAGCCCTGGACATGATCCTCAAGGACGAGGATGGACAGCGAGTCCACGGCGGCCCGCAGGGCAGCGGTCTGCTGCAGGATGTCCACGCAGTATTCCTCCCGCTCGATCATCCGGGCGATGCCCCGGACCTGGCCTTCCATGCGCGCCAGGCGGCGCATCAGCTGGGCGCGGTCCTTGGCGTAGCTGTGTCGGAAATGGCTGGGGTCCGCCGGAGCGGTCGTGCGTCTAGGGTTCGTCGAGGTGGCCATGACCCGATGATACCCCCCAGGGGTATGAGTGACAATGATGCCGGACCGCGTGGGCACAGGCTCGGGTAGACTGACCGCCGATGGAACGACGGATCCCCTTCGCCCACGCCAGCGAGGCGGAGATGGCGCGCATCCTCGACTTCTACGCGGTCCGCTGGGACTATGAGCCTGACACCTTCCCGATCCTGTGGAACCTGGACGGGGACGTCGTGGAAAGCTTCTCGCCCGATTTCTACCTGCCGGAACTGGACCTCTACCTGGAGATGACCACCCTTCGCCAGAAGCTCGTGCGCAAAAAGAACCGCAAGCTCCGACGTCTGCGCGAGCTGTACCCGGCCCTCAACGTCAAGCTGTTCTATGCGCGGGACTTCCGGGCGCTGATGCTGAAGTACGGCAAGGTCGCGCTCGCCGACGGCCTGTCCGGGACACTCGGACAGGTCGCCCTGCCGTATGGCGAGCGCGATCCGATGCCCGTATCGCTCGTGGCCACGACGAGTCTCAGCCGACGACGACGCGCGACCACGGCAACCATGACCTCAACCACCACGGCGACCACGACTACCGAGAGGACGGCGATGAGCCGATGATCGAGCGGACGACCGACCTGCATGGGGACATCGGGCAGATCCTCCTGACCGAGGCCCAGATCGCGGGCAAGGTCGTGGAACTCGGCGAGCGCATCTCGGTCGACTACGCGGACCGGCCGGTGACGCTCGTGTCCGTGCTCAAGGGCTCGCTGCCGTTCATGGCCGACCTGATGCGCGCCATCGAGCGGCCCTTGCGCATCGATCTGATGGAAGTCAGTTCGTACGGCGGCAGCAGCACCGAATCGTCAGGCCTCGTGCGCATCCTCAAGGACCTCTCCGCGAGCATCGAGGGCGAGGATGTGCTGATCGTCGAGGACATCATCGACACCGGCCTGACCCTGAACTACCTGATCCGCTATCTGCGTGGCAAGAACCCGGCTTCGCTGCGCATCTGCACGCTCCTGGACAAGCCCGCGCGCCGCCTGGTCGAGATCAAGGTCGACTACATCGGGTTCACCATCCCGGACCAGTTCGTGGTCGGGTACGGGTTGGACTACGGGGAGCTGTACCGGAACCTGCGCTACGTGGGCGTCTTGCGCCCGGAGGTCTATGGCGCGGCGCCCGACACGGACGGCGACGCATGACCATGCATCGACGCCCACTGGGCAACGGCCGGACCCTGGCCGCCATCTCCGGCATCGTCGTGGTGCTCGGCTGCGTCCTGCCCTGGTGGCGGGTCGGCGGCGATAGCGGCATCCCGGCGGTCGGCGGCAACGCCTTCGAGGCGAGCGGTATCGTCGTCTTCCTGGTCGCCCTGGCCACGCTCGCGCTGGTGGCCCTGCCGTACGCCGTCGGGGACCGCCCGACGGGTATCGATCGCCCCGTCGCGTACGGCATCCTCGTGGTCGTGGGCTGGCTCGCCGTGGGCTGGCGCGTCCTCGATCTGCTGATGCAGGACGCGTTCCAGTTCAGTGAGCCGGCCCAGCTCTTCACCAACGGTCCGGGCCTGTGGATCGCAGGCCTCGGGCTCGCGATCCTGTCCCGAGCGGTCTACCAGATGGCGCGCGAGGCCGCTTACCGCTGACCGGCCACTGTCCCAGGGACCCGTTCAGCCGCCCAGGTAGGCCTTCTGGACCTCGGGGTTGACGATCAGCCTGTCGGCGCTGTCCTTGAGGACGATCTCGCCGGTCTGGAGGATGTAGCCACGGACGGCGATGCCGAGTGCCATCAGGGCGTTCTGCTCGACCAGCAGGACCGTCGTCCCGGCGGCGTTGATGTCCTTGATGATGTCGAAGATCTGCTCGACGAGGATCGGGGCGAGGCCCATCGACGGCTCGTCGAGCAACAGCAGCCTGGGCCTGGCCATCAGCGCTCGACCGATGGCGAGCATCTGCTGTTCGCCCCCGGACAACGTGCCGCCGTTCTGCCCGTTGCGCTCCTTGAGCCGCGGGAAGAGGCTGTAGACGCGCTCGAAATCGGTCGCGAGCTCCGGACCCTTTTCGCGCTGGAACGCGCCCATCTCCAGGTTTTCGCGAACGGTCATGCGAGGGAAGATCCGACGGCCTTCCGGTGACTGGCAGATGCCCAGGGCGACGATGTCGTGGGGCGGGCGGCCGTCGATGCGCTTGCCCTCGAACAGGACCTCGCCCTGGCGCGGGCGAAGCAGCCCGCTGATGGTCTTGAGCGTGGTCGACTTGCCCGCGCCGTTGGCCCCGATGAGCGTGACGATCTCACCCTCGTCCACGGACAGGCTGATGCCCTTGAGCGCGTGGATGTTGCCGTAGTAGGTGTGCACGTCGCGGAGTTCGAGGAGGGCCATCGCTCAGACTGCTCCGGCCGCGCCGCGGCCCAGGTAGGCCTCGATGACGCGCACGTCGGCGCGGACCTCGGCCGGCGAGCCCTCGGCGATCTTCTCGCCGTGATCGAGCACCGTGACCCGATCGCTGATGCCCATGACCACCTTCATGTCGTGTTCGATGAGGAGGACCGTCAGCCCGCGTTGCTCGCGAAGCTCGCGCACGAAGTCGGTCAGACGGCGGGTCTCCCCGGGGTTCATGCCGGCCGTCGGCTCATCTAGCAGGAGCAGCTTGGGGTCCGTGGCCAGGGCCCGCGCGATCTCCAGGCGGCGCTGGTCGCCATAGGGGAGATTGCGGGCAAGGTCGGTCGACCGTCGCTCGAGGCCGACGAGGGCCAGGAGTTCCATCGCCTGGGCATGGGCCTCGGCTTCTTCCCTGCGGATGGAGGGATTGCGCAGGATCGCCCCGAACCAGCGCCCCTTGAGTCGATGGTGGAGGCCGACCAGCACGTTCTCCTCGGCGGTCATGTTCCCGAACAGCCGGATGTTCTGGAAGGTCCGCGCGACACCCAGGCGCACGACCTCGTGGGGCTTGCGCCCGGTCAACTCCTGGCCATCGAACGCGATCGATCCCTCGGACGGGACGTACAGACCCGTGATCATGTTGAAGAACGTGGTCTTGCCCGCCCCATTCGGCCCGATCAAGCTCACGATCGCTCCGCGTGCGATCGTGAAATCG
>JANOTJ010000155.1:0-5393 GCA_031416295.1 Chloroflexota bacterium | reverse complement strand
CGCCCGCCGAAGCGGGCGGCCTCTACTCAGCAAGTCAAGTGAGGCCGCTAACGGGAGGACGACGATCGCGGCGATAGGCGCCGGCGACGATCCGGGTGCTGGCGCTCGGACCTAGCCAGTTTCCATAACTGCCGCACGCGGCCCAGTCTTTCACGCCAAGCGGAGGACGATCTGCCCGCTGGTCACGAGCTCGACGCAGAATTCAAAGAACACCCCAGGAGCGACCTCGACCTCCAACGTCCAGCGACCCACCCCTGCGCCCCCGAACTCCTGAATAATCACTCTAAACGTCACGTCCTCAGGATGGCCACGAAAGCCGACGAACTTGCCGACGACGTTCAGGGTAATGGGGCCGCCGTTGAGGTCTCCCGACCAGCTCGTAACCTTGCCGAAGATGTTGCCCGGAAAGCTGCCGCCGCGCTGATCGACGCAGTCGATCCGTCCCGAGGCGGTGCCGTCCGCGTAGAGCGTGACCCCGGCGCCCCAGTGGGTGATCCCTTGGGCAAAGCTCTCTACTTGCATCTCGGCCGTGCCGCCGCCATTGATGTGCGCCACGACCGTGCGCCCGTGCGAGGCCGCGCCGGCAGGACCCGCTAGGACGCCCACGAGGACGGCGGCGACCGAGAACGCGCTGATGAGACGTCTCACGAGAGAACCCTCCTCCACGCCCTCATTCGGTCCCTCTCGCAGTGGACGCGGCTGCGGAATGGTCCCCCGAATCGGTGGAGTATGGGCGCGCCGTACGGTCATGCATAGTTCGCTGCCTGCGCCCGGTGACCGCATGCACCACTTATTACGGATCCAGACTCTTTCATCGCCCTCGAGGTCTTCGCGGATCGGGCGGCGCTCGATCGCCAGGAGTCGTAGGGGGAGCGAAGCTGCCCGCCGTCTGCTGGAACTTCACGATGTCGCACTGGTCGGCCGGCCCAGACCGCGGCGACCAATCGACCGTCGGGGCGAAGCACCCGAGCCACTTCGCGCGCCGCCGACGGACGGTCGATGACGTACATCAGGCTCAGGCTGGCAAGAATGACGTCGGTCGACGCGTTCTCCACCGGGAGCGATTCGGCGCGGCCTTCCTTGAAACTCACGTTCGTCAGTCCCGCGGCCTCGGCCCTCATCTTGGTCACGCGCAGCATCTCAGGGCTGACGTCGAGGGCCACCAAAGCGGCACAAGCGGCACAAGCGGCACAAGCGGCACGACGAACGGCCCCGAACCAAGTTCCGGGATCCGGCCTGTGCCGGATGTGCCGGATGTGCCGGATGTCGGGCATATGACGCTCGACGAGCAACGCCTGGTCGCCGCGGCCGCCTTCCGGATCTTCGGCGACGAGGACGACTGGATCCTTGGCCTCGCATGAGAGCTTCCGCCGGCTCGCCGAGCACCCAGCGCGATCCGCTCATCGCCGCGCTCGCCCGATACGTCGAAGCCCTTCATCGCCGCTATCCGGAGGGCCCCGACCAGCTTCGGCGTGCGGGCCTTGACGGCAGAGCAAAGGCCACCGCGCGGTCGAGTGGCTGCGCGCCCTCAGCGAGTCCCTCCAAACCGCAGACGTACCGAAGGAGAAAGCAGACCTGATGCACGCCATCTACGAGCGGATCACGGTCGCAGGCCCCGAGATCGTGGGTGTCCGACTGACCGCGGCGGCCTATGCCCACGGCCTAGCACTCGCGCTGCCCGACAAGGTTGCTATGGCGCGCCCGACAGGTGTTGGACGCGCGCTAACAGCCTACCGGATGCCGATCGAGGGCCGCGATGAGTGGATCGCCGAGGCAGGCAGGCGACTGGCATGAGAGACGGGTACGTGCGCGGCGCACTCTCGCGGCCAGCGACCCGGCGTCAGATGGACGTCCTCGCTGCCTTCGTTGCCGCTCGTGGCTCAGTTTCGGACGCCGCCGCACTGGTCGGCATCCGACCGAGCACCGCGAAGCGGCACCTCGCAGACCTGCGCGCCAAGTCGGGGCTTTCGACTGTGCAGCTCATCTCGGCCATCTGGCGATTCGACAGACCTCGAATTGCCAGACCGAGCACCTCGACCTCACGCTCGCTCAATCCAGCGGGCCGTTCGCTGCGCTTCGGGTGCACTCGATGGCCACCGGCCGCGAGGACCGCTTCGACGACCTCGGAATGGAACTTCCCGAGCCGCGCCTCGCCGCGCAGGCCTTCAGCCGCAGCGTCGATGGTCAGGGAGTGTCGGGCTCGGGAGAAACTCCCGAGCAAACCATGGGCCCTCCCAACTCGATGGCCTCTCGAGCAGCCACCTGGTGGCTGCCTCACAGGAGTTCGGCAAGTCGGTCGGCGGCAGCGTTCACGCTGTCCTCCCGGATCGCACGGTAGTGCGGGGCGGCGCTCAGCTGGCTGGCGATGGCCGACGCGAGCGCCGCCGCTGAGGTCTCTCCGTATTCCATGGGGGGAGGGCCGCCGTGGCGTCGGATGCGATGGGCGACGTGCTCCCGTTGGACGGAGTGCTGACGTAACGGGAACCACACAAATGGCCGGCCGCAAGCCAGCAGCTCCAGCGCGGTCGTGCCGCCACCGCCGACCACGGCCACGTCGGCGGCAGCCAGGTGGAGGTGCAGGTCGGCCAGGTAGTCGTGCAGTTCCGCGGAGGCGGGCGCCGACAGCGTCGAGAGGTCGATGCGCGGACCAGCAGCGACCACCAGTCGGAGGCCAGGAACCCGTGCCTCGAGGTCCCGCGCGGCCTCCAGGCAGCGTTCGATCAGCCCGCGCCCGACCGCCGTCCCACCTGCCGTCACCACGCAGACGCGCTCATCGGGCTCGTAGCCCAGACGCCGGCGCAGGGCCGCTCGATCCTGGATCTCGCCCGGGTCGAATCCGGAGATCGGTCCCGTCCAGGTAAACCGATCGCGTGCCCACTCGCGGATGCCGGGCAGCTCGTCGCCAAAGGACCGGTCCGGCAGATCCTCCAGCTCGCCCAGGAAGAGTGCCCGATCTCGAATGCGCGGGTAGCGCTCGACCTGCTCGACCATCTCCGCGTTGGCATCCGCCATCAAGTATCGGCGGCGATCGTCCGCATCGGCTCCCGGCAGCCAGCCGATCACATCGGTCAGCCAGGCGTAGGCGAAGCGCTTCAGCTCGGGGTTCTCGTGAAGGTGGTGGTCAAGACCCCACGCATTGTCCGCCACCACAAGGTCGAACGGCTCATCAGTAACGAGGTCGTTGAGGATCGTGAAGTCGAGGAAGTGAACCTCGTCGCTGTCGCGCCAGGCGGCGAAGGCGTCCAACTCGTAGTCGCCGGCTGCGCGCTCCAGGTGCTCAGCCGCCGTCGGCAGCGCGGCGCTGGCGGGGTGGATGGTCTCGCCATGGCAGCGGAGCATCGAGCGCGCGGGTTCGGGCGCCAGCCACTCCACGCGGAGGTCGGCACGTCGGCCGCGGAGGGCTTTCGCGATCTTCAGGTCGCGCCGTACGGTGCCGAGTCCCCCATCCGAGGGCACCATCAGGACCGAACGAGGGCGGCTCCGGGCGCGCGTCCAGGCTCGGCGCCGCGGGCGCCAGGGCAGGATCTCCTCGGTGAACTCCCGGATCAGCAGGTTGAAGCGGACGGGATCACGGTTGCCGGAGCAGTGGCCGGCGCCCTCCAGCGTCACCAGGCTCCCGTGCGTCTCCTCCGCGAGCCGCGCGGCGCGCCCATGCGGCTGGAGCTCGTCGCCGTCACCATGCACGACGAGCCAAGGGCAGCGCGTCCGACGGATGAGCGCGACCGTCTCCTCCTCGGTCATCGGGTTGGCGCCGATGGTATCGATCAGCGTCTCTGGCGTCGTCTCCAGGCCGGCCGCCACGCAGGTGTCGATGAGCTGCTCGGAATGCGGCTCTGTCCACACCTGGGAAAAGAAGAAGCGGAGGAAGTCCTCGTAATCCGTGCGCCAGTAGTCGGCGTTGAACTTCGCCCAGCCCTCGGTGGAACGATACGGCTCCTCGAACGGTCCCACTTTCGGCTGATCGTGGTCCGGCCCCAGGGGCAGGTTCGTGCCGCTGGCGACCGCACCCAGGACTCGATCGGGGTGCTCTGCGGCCAGCCTCAGCAGCCAGAGCGTGGCCAGCGAGCAGGCGACGACCACCGCGCGATCGGTCCCGGTCGCGTCCAGCACCGCCACGGCGTCCTTGACGAACTCCTCGTCGGCGTAGGCGTCGCGCCCCTTCGGCCGGTCGGACCGTCCGTTGCCACGTCCGTCGAAGGTCACCACCCGGTAGTGCCGCGGCAGATCGGCCAGCTGGAAGCGACCGTGCGCCGAGTGGAGGACCGACCAGGTCGGCAGGATGAAAATCGTGGTGGGCCCGCGACCGTAGACCTCGTAGAACAGGCGGACGCCGTCGCGCTGCACGTACCCGTCCAAGTCAGGTCGCCGAGCTCGCATCTCGCTCCCACGGAGTGGCCACAACTTGGCGGATTCTAACCCACGTTAGTCACGGCTGACCCGGACCCAGCGCCTCTCGATGGCCGGATAGCGCCAAAGCGCTACCAATCAGCCGGAGGGCTCGCTGAACCTACCCGGCAGCTCGGGCGAGATCGGCGACGAAACGTGTGACAAGCCCCGCGAAGTCGGTTCGGTCTCGCTCTGACCAGTCGGTCATCGCGGCTCGAAACACCGAGCGACGAAAGCGGTGGACCTGCTCGGTCGACGCCTTGCCGGCAGCCGTTCGTACGAGCAAGGCGCGTCGCCCATCGTCCTGATCGGTTTTGTCGCAGGACGAGACCGTACGTGACTGCCCCAGCGACGAGCTTGCTGGCACGCGGCTCGTCGATCGCAAGCGCCGCGGCCACCGCGGACACGGTCAGCAGCTGGCCGAAATCCTCCCCGCTTTCGATCGCGTCGAGGACGTCCCCCGGAGGACACAGCAAAAAGTCGCACGCTTGACTAAGGATTTTGAGCGCGCCCGACAGGTGTTGGACACGCGTTAACAGCCTATCGCATGCCCATCGAGGGACGCGATGAGTGGATGGCCGCGGCGGCAAGGCATCTCGCGTGAGAGACGGGTACCTGCGCGGCGCACTCTCGCGGCCAGCGACTGAGCGCCAGCAGAACGTCCTCGCCGCCTACGTTGCTGCGGGCGGTTCGGTCTCGGACGCGGCTCGCCTCGTGGGCATCCGGCCGAGCACTGTGAAGCGCCACCTCGCCGACCTGCGTGCGCGCTCGGGGCTCTCAACCGAGCAGTTGATCTACCGCGGACGAGCAGAGGGGTGGCTGGTGGTGCCGAGCCTGGAGCCTCGTTGAGAGAGCTCCGAGCACCAGGCTTCGCCGTGCAGGTCCCTCTACAGCGTTGGTCGGAGTCAACTGACACCTCGGGCCGCTACGGGCAGTAGTCCCTCTGGTACCAGTCCTTGGTAGTGCCTTTCGAGACGGCTGTCCTGGTGACGGCCCACCGTCCCCGT
>JANOTJ010000154.1:0-2286 GCA_031416295.1 Chloroflexota bacterium | reverse complement strand
GCTCTTCCTGGTCTCAATCGGTATGAACGTCATCGGCATCGCCATCATCGCTCGTCAGCTCCGACGAGCACGCCGGGCCTGCGCCGTCATCGGGACAGGAGCATCGACGCCACTATCGGAGTCTTACGGGCGGTAGCCGCGCAGGCCGGTCACAACACTTGCGCTTCGAAACGCGATGTACGACACTTATGCGTACATTATGAGCGAGAGTGGACCGATGACGATGATTAGTATCCGCGACCTGGGTCGGCGCCCGAGCCAGGTGGTCGACGAGGTGATCCGTACCGGTCGGCCAGCGATCATCACCCGCCACGGACGGCCAGTGACGGCCATGGTGGCGCTTGATCCAGACGAGCTGGAGGACTTCGTGCTGGCCCGTGCGCCGGAGTTCGCGCGCTCGATGCGCGACGCGGACGCCGACCTGCGGGCGGGACGCGCGCGGCCCGCCACTCAGGTATTCGCCGAGCTCGATCCCGCCTGATCGGGCGCGATGAGCCGCATCGTCTTGTCGCGGCGGGCGGAGCGCGATCTGCGCCGCGTCGGCCGAGGCGAGGCGCTGGCCCGCCTGCGCGAGGCACTCGAGGGCCTCGCGGTCGGTGAAGCCGGCCTCGATGTCAAGCCGTTGGCCGGATCCGCCCCGTGGCATCGGCTGCGGGTCGGCGACTACCGCGTGCTGTACCGAGCGGTAGAGCCTGACGACGCCGGCGACTCAGATGCGAGTTTCCTCGTGGCCCGCGTCGTTCACCGACGCGATCTCGAGCGGGCTGTAACCACGCTTGCGTGAGTAGCGAATTCAGCTGGCGGAAGCCAGCCACCGATCGGCCTCTCCGATCGCGCAGCGCAGTGGGTGGACCTTCGGCCTCTGGTCGCGGCACGGAGAATGATGGGTTGTCGCCGGCGTGTGAACATGCCACCAGCGGCACACGTACTTCGGAGGTTTGCGGACGATGATGTCGAGCAGATTCGGCCGGTCGCCTCGAACGTCACTCATACTGAGACTGTCGTTGCTCGTGCTCAGCTTCGCCTTGGCCGCGCCAGACGGAGCGCTGGCCGCAACGGGACCCGCGGCAAGGACTTCGCCCGCCAGCACCGCAACCGCCCCAGCGGACGGCTTCTCGATCAACTTGTACCGGAAGGGCGACTTCGTCTCCCAGGCCACGCCCTATTGGTGCATCGGCGCGAGCATGCAGATGATGCTGAACATCGTCGACGTCACGGACGATGACAGCCGGGCCGCCCAGGAAATCAACATGCGGGCGGCCCGCTCGCTCGGTCCCGCTCTGCGACAGGTCGACCATGGACAAGGCGCGGATGCTGCTGGAGGCGCCCTGCGCGGGGCCGGATCGGGCGGCTGGGCCAGAGGCCTCGTTTCACTTGGAGCGGGCAACTACACCGAGCGGGCCGTGGACGGCTATAGCACCGCGGTCCGGGTGGCCGCCGCCGCTCTGCGGGCCACACGTCGCCCGGTCGGGCTGATCGTATGGCGCGGAGCGCACGCCTGGGTGATGACCGGGTTCAGCGCGACCGGCGACCCGCTCACCGATCCCGAATACCGCGTCACCGGCGTCTACCTCCAGGACCCCTGGTATCCGCGCGTCAGCTCGATCTGGGGGCCGGGTCAGAAGCCGAACAGCTGGATCTCGGCCGCGGCCCTGAAAGCGGACTTCCTGCCGCGGCGCGCCGGTCGGTGGCACGCGGAGCTGGCTGGCAAGTTCGTGCTTGTCCTGCCCGTGGATCCGCAAAGGCCTGTGGCACGCGACCGGCGAATGATCTGAGCCGAGCAAGCCACAACGCGATCTCATCGACTTCTCAGACTGCCCTGCCGCGATCCGCGGTGCTCGGACCCTACGGGCGGAGGACTCCACTACCCAGCGCGACGACGGCGACCAGCAGCAGGCCGGCCGGGCCGCAGCGATCGCACGCGGTCTCAGGTCGTCGATCACGCCGATGGCGACTCTCACCCAGCCCTCATCCCCTGCTCATCCGGCCCCGGCACGCTGCAGGCACGCACATGATCGTGGGCCCCGGATCTCGGGATATGGCACGGCCCGCGTGCGGCCGTCATCCCGACGCCGCAAGGAGAACCAGATGCTCGAGCCGACTACCATGGTCGTCGACCCGGTATGCGGGATGACGATCGACCGAGATCAGGCGATCTGGCTCGAGCACGACGGCCGGACCTACCATTTCTGCGACCCCGCCTGCGTCGACACCTTTCGCGACGAACCGGGCCGCTGGATGCAGGATGCACCGGTGGCGATCGCGGACTGACCAAGGGTTCTGAGA
>JANOTJ010000153.1:0-16580 GCA_031416295.1 Chloroflexota bacterium | reverse complement strand
TGTTCGCATGTCATACCCGTCAACCTCCTGCGCTGCGGCGCCCTCACCGAATTGGGAGCCCCGACAGGCGCTTGCACGGTCCGATCCGCCGGCCCACCATCGACCGAGGGGGAGGGTACCCGAATCGACTTCCGAACGGCGTGGGCTCGGCGCGAACCACGGTGCGAGCACGCACCTATGCGTCCCCGCTGCTCGGGGCGAGTGCCCTCACGCCAGCGACCCAGGCGGCGTCGGTAGGCGCTGGTCCAGCAAACCAGCCGCTCGCAGGTCGTCCCACAGCGCTGCTGGGATGGGACGGCGGAGCTGCTCCAGGCAGTCATCGAGATCGGCCGCGGAATCGGGCCCGAGGACCACGCTGCCAACGGCCGGATGCGCCGCCGTGAATTGCGATGCGGCTGCCCGCAATGGCACGCGATGGCTGGCACAGATCGCCTGGATCCGGCGCGCCAGGGCCACGCGCCGACGGCCGGCCGGTCCGTGGTCGAAGTACGGCAGCCGCTCCGGATCGATGAGGATCCCGCTGTTGAACACGCCGGCGGCGAGGATGGTGATCCCCCGGTCCATCGCCAACGGGAACAGGTCTCGGGCGGCCGCCTGGTCGAGCAGGGTGTAGCGGCCGGCGATGAGGATCGCGTCGAAGTCAGCCGCGCGCGCGAGTCGAACGGCCGACCCGGCGTGGGTGGTCCCGATGCCGATGGCGCCGACCACCCCCGCGGCACGCAGCGCCTCGAGGGCGCGATAGGCTCCGTCGAGGGCGTCGCGGACGTGCGTCTCGGGGTCGTGCAGAAGGGCAAGGTCGATGTGGTCCACGCGCAGCCGCGCAAGACTCTCCTCGACAGATCGCATCGCGCCGTCATAGGTGAAGTCCACCAGGCTGCCGAGCCGCCGCGCGTCGCCGGTCGTCCCCTGGCCGTCGTCGTCACGACGCAGCCTCGCGAGCTCGGATGGCGCCCCCCGGACGCGCCGCCACAGGTCGGCGTAGCCCACGCCCCCGTTCGTCAGGTCAGCCCGCAGGATGCGCCGGATCGTCGGTCCCATGCGCCGCGGCCGCAGGAGGTAGCCGACCTTCGTCGAGATCACCACCGATCGGCGGTCGAGGCCCGCCAGGGCGTCCCCGAGCCGTCGCTCCGCGGAACCCGCGCCATACACGGGTGCGGTGTCGATCAGGTTGATACCAACATCGAAGGCGTGTCGGATGAGGTCGTGCGCCTGGGCGTCCCGATCGGGCGGCAGGTTGCCGGTCGCGTGCAATCCGAGACCGACCCTGCTGACGGTCGTCAACGTCGAACCCAGCCCGACGCGTTCCCACGGTCCACCCACCGACGGCTCCACGCACGACTCCCCGGATCGTCGCTGGACGGCTCCGACGGCCGGGCGTTCAGGACGGTGGTCCGGCTGCGGCGCGACCGGACGCTGCGAAGGGTACCTGTCCGGCGTCGGCGGTGCGGACGGGTCCGAGCCGACCCCGCTGCTACCATCTTCGCGTGTCCTCGCCCGAGCCGGCCTATCGGCCCCGACGCGTGCTCCACGTCACCCGCCGCTGCTGGCCGATGGTCGGCGGGATCGAGCGCTACGTGCTGGACCTCGCGACGGGCCAGGCTCGACGTGGCGAACATGTCGACATCACGACCCTGCGCCGCGACGTCCTCGGCGTCCACCTCGGGCCGCTGGCCGGCCGCGACGACGTGGACGGCGTGCGGATCACCCGCCTGCCCGGGTTCGGAAACCAGCGCTTCGGTCTGTGCCTTCGTCCCGATCGATTGGTGCGGTCCATCCGGCGCGCCGATGTGGTCCACATCCACGACCTGCGCTACATGCTCGGCCTCGTGGCCATCGTAGCCCGCCTGACCCGGCGACCACTCATCTTCCACACCCACGGCCTGCTGGCGCACACGACCTTCGCCTCGGGACTGAAGCGCCTGCTGCTCCGCTCGTACTACGGCCCGATGCTGCGGCTTGGTCGGGCGACGATCATCGCGAGCAGCGCCAACGACCGCCGGATGCTGCTCGAGGACGTGCCGCATCTGGGCGCGCGGACCCGGACGTTCCTCAACGCCATCGATCTCGAGACGTACCTGGCGATCGAGCCGGACCCGACCGCGGGCCGTCTCCTGGTCATCGGCCGCGTGGCCGAGCGCAAGGGCATCGATCGGCTCCTCGCGGCGCTCGCGGCGATGCAGCTCCGGGGGGCGGCCACGATCTGGTCCGTCGTGATCGCCGGGACGGACGACCCGGTCGAGCGGCTCAGGCTTGAGGCGATGGTCGAGCGACTCGGGCTCGGCGCGAGCGTCCGCTTCCTGGGCGAGTACACGGACGCGGAGCACCGCACGCTGTTGGCTGGTGCCCACGCGGCCGTCTTCCCGAGCCGCGCCGAGGGGTTCGGCCTCGCCTTGCTTGAAGCCATGGCGGCAGGCGTCCCGCTGATCGCCAGCGACATCCCGCCCCATCGCGCCCTGCTGTCGTCCACGCCCGATCTGCTGATCGACTTCGACGACCCAGAGGCAGGCGCCGACGCGCTCATCCGTGTCCTCGGACTCGACGCCGACGGAAGATCGGTCATCGCCGGGCGCCTCCGAGCGGCCGCGCGCAGCCATGGCATCGACCGGCTGCTCGGTGAGATCGACGCGCTGTACCGCGATCTCGGGCTGCCTGGCTGAGCAGCTGCGAGGGGTCGTACTACGTCGGTCGCAGTAGGAATGACCAGTCGGGTCGTGCACAGACCGCCCCGTTGTGGCCGTTCCCGACCCACCTGATCGCGACCGGTCCGAGCGACCGCGCGGACCATCGGGGGATTCCATTTGGCGGCTCCCGATAGGACAGTGGGCGCGGATGGGGGGATCCATCACGAGCCCACTCGACATCGAGCGGGCTACCAAGGCCTGCTGCTGCTGGTTGCCAGGATCTGACGTTCGGACACGGATCGCAGGGAGGGCCTGCGGCCACCGGTCACGCCGCGTTTCGGCGATGTCTGGTCCGCCTCGTCGATCCGGACCCGGACCGCGCAGACCAGCACCGGAGACTGCCACGTGAGAAACATCCGGATCGCGGACCGCCAAGACTGGACCGCCAACGCCCCGACCGTCAAGGCGCCACGGCGTCCATGGCGCCATCAGCGACTGGCCAACGTGGCCGCGACGCTGCCCATCATCGTGCTCGTCCCGGCGCTGATCATCGCTTCCCTGCCCGCGTTCGCCGGGCGACAGGCCGCGCTCCGCCTCGAGTCGGCCCTCGTGGTCGCCGGCGAGGAGATCACGATCCGGGGCACGGGCTTTCCGAGGTCCAGCTCCGGCGTGCTCACGTGGGACGGCGAGCAGGCCGACATGCCGACCTTCCAGGCCGACGGCCGCGGCAGCTTCCGAGTTCGCTTGATCGTCCCTGAGGAACAGGCCGGGACCACGCACGACATCACCGCGTGGGTCAGCGCATCGGCGCAGACCGCGACCAAGACCGGGCCCCCAGGCAAGCTCGCGCCCGGCCTCGTCGCCGGCGACACGACGGCATCCCTGCAGGTGACCATCGCCGATGGTCAGCCAGTGCCGACAAGCACCCCGGTGCCCACCGCCGCGCCGACCCCGGTGCCGACGAGCGCACCGACGGCGGCGCCGACCCTGGCACCAACCCCCGTGCCGACGAGCGCACCCACGCCGGTCCCGACCGCCGTGCCGACAGCGGCCCCCACACCCGTGCCGACAGCGGCCCCCACACCCGTGCCGACAGCGGCCCCGACCGCCGTGCCGACAGCGGCCCCCACACCCGTGCCGACAGCGGCCCCCACACCCGTGCCGACAGCGGTCCCGACCGCCGTGCCGACAGCGGCCCCCACACCCAAACCCAGTGCTGGCACACCCGCCTGCACGACGTCACTGCAGTCCCTCGTCAACGCGGCCTCGGCCGGCAGCACGATCACCCTCGGAGCCTGCACGTATCGAGAGACCGTCACCATCAACAAGCGGCTGACGCTCCGCGGCCCCGCGACCATCGATGGCGAGAACACGCGCACCTACGGGATCGTCGTGGGTGCCTCCGACGTCGTCATCGACGGCCTCACCATCACCAGGACCACGAACGGGGCCCAGGATGGCGCCGTCCGCGTGCGGGGCGCCGATCGCTTCACGATCATCAACGCCCACATCACCCGCGCGGCGGGCGCGTGCATCAGCATCGCGGGTGGTTCCGGGCACCTGGTCGATTCCACCGAACTCGCGTACTGCGAACAGGAAGGCTTCCACATGACCGCGACCTCGTCGTCGGTCTTCCGGGACAACGACATTCACCACAACAACCCCAACCGTCGGTTCGACACTGGCTGGGAGGCCGGTGCGGGCAAGGCCACGGTCGTCAACGGTCTGCTCTTCGAGGGCAACACCGTCAGATACAACAACGGTCCTGGCCTGTGGTGCGACGTCGACTGCCGGAACGTCACCTTCCGCGGCAATCGGATCCACCACAACACGGAGAGCGGCATCTTCTTCGAGATCAGCGACGGAGCCCTCATCGAGGACAACGTGCTCTGGGAGAACGGCTGGGGGTTCCCCGCCTGGGGCTGGGGCGCCGGCATCCGGATCAGCAGCTCCTCCAACGTCGAGGCACGCCGCAACGTCGTCGCCTGGAACCCGGACGGCATCGTCGTGGCCAGCCAGAACCGTGGCCATGCCGTCGGTGGCAACAACGTCCATGACAACACGATCATCATGACCCCCGTCGCGAGCGACTCGAGCGACAAGTTCATGCTTGGGTTCCTCCAGGACTGGAGCGGCCCGCTCTACACCTCGAACAACCGCGGCTCGGGCAACGACTACTGGCACAGCGAGGCCGAGCCCTACACCCGCTTCGGGTGGAGCACCACCCACAGCACGCTGTCGTCGTTCAACGGGACGCCAGGCGAAGAAGGCGGTCGGTACATCAGCGCCACCGAACGGGACGCGATCCTTTCGGCCTCCGGAGTCCCACTGACCCAGGCCGCGCATTGAGCACGACCTGACCGCGAACCCGACCGCGATCGGCCCGCCCACCCACCGTCCGCACGCGAATCCAAGGCCGCCGATCCCCGGATCGGCGGCCTTCGACGTCCCGCTGCTACCATCCCGGGGCTGTCTGTCCGCGACCAACGACGGGCCGGCGAACGTCACCGGAGGTCGATCTGGACGCCCCGCGGGCACGCTCAAGGAACGCCCGGCGGGTGATCGGCCTGGCCGTTGTGGTCCTGGCGTGGCTCGCGCCGCCGATGGCGGCCAGCATCGATGCGCAGACCGCGCCGCCGGCGACCGGGGACCTGCAGACATTGATCGATGCCGCCGCCCCAGGCGAGCAGGTCACCGTCCCGCCCGGGCTCTACCGCGAGATGGTGACCGTGCGGCGTCCCATCGTCCTCGACGGCGCCGGCGCCGAGATCCGAGGGTCGGACGTGTGGACGGACTGGTCGGTCGTCGATGGGGTCTGGCGCAGCGGCGACGCCATCCCACCCCTGCAGACCGGTGGTGAGTGTCGTGCCGAACGGTGTGCGTGGCCAGAGCAGGTGTTTTCGGACGGCACGCCGCTGCTGCAGGTGCGCAGTTCGCCCCTGAGCGGGCAATTCGCGATCGACGGGGAGCGGCGGGTGGTGCTCGCCGACGACCCGAACAGCCGCCTCGTCGAGGTCACGACCCGACCCCACTGGATGGTGATCGAGGCCCCCGACGTCACGATCGAGGGCTTCACGATGCGCCATGCGGCGTCGCCTGCCCAGTTCGGTGGCCTGCATGGGTCGGCGCAGGCTGACCGCCTCACGGTGCGCGACGTGACCCTCTCCGATGCGCACGGCGCCCTCGCCGGCTTCCATGGCATGACGGGCGCGTCGCTGCTCGACAGCGACCTTCGGCGTGGCGGCCAGCTGGGCATCCAGGGAGGCGGGACGGGCACGACCGACCTGCTGATCTCCGGCAACCGGGTCGCGGACAACAATACCGAGGGCTTTGACCCGGGCTGGGAATCTGGCGGCATGAAGCTGGCCCTGGCCACCGGCCTGCGGGTCATCGACAACGTGGTGACGGGTAATGACGGACCCGGGATCTGGTGTGACATCGACTGTCGCGACGTGGTGTATTCGGGCAACCGCGTGGCGTCGAACACCGGCGCGGGCCTGTTCTTCGAGATCAGCGACGGAGCCCGGATCTTCGACAACGAGGTCACCGAGAATGGCTGGGGCTACCCCACCTGGGGCTGGGGTGCCGGCATCCTCATCAGCTCCTCGACCGATGCCGAGGTCTTCGACAACGTTCTCACCTGGAACGCCGACGGCATCTCGGTCATCAGCCAGATCCGTGATCGGCCGTCCGGCGACGCGGTCGTGGGCACGTCCGTCCACGACAACACCGTCATGCTGGACGCCGCCGGTGGGTTCGGCCTGGCCTGGCTGCAAGACTGGCCGGGACCGATGTTCGAGCCCGCCTCCGGCAACGCCGGCCTCGACAACGGATTCTGGATCGACCCGGCGGCCACCGAGCGCTGCCATTTCGAGTGGGACGGCTGTCGCCAGGATCTCGCCGCGTTCGCGGCGACACCGGGCGGCCAGCAGACCACCCTGCTCACGGATGTCGAGCGAGATACGCTGCTCGGCATCAACGCCATCCCGCCGGCGGCGCATCCGAGCGACGAGCCGCCAAGGCGGCGCGACGTCGTCCTCGTGATCGGGATCGTCGGCCTCGTGACGCTCGGGACGATCGCGGCCCTGATCGCGCTGTGGCGGCGTCGTCGCCGGATCCCGGTCGGGTGAGCCGGGGGCGCCGCCTGGCCCGGGTTGCGAGCTGGGGTGTCGCCGACCAGGTCCTCTCGAGCCTCGTCAACTTCGGCCTCGGTGTCGCCGTCGCTCGGGTGGGGACGCCGGCCGAGTTCGGCCTGTATGGCCTCGTGTTCTCGGCCTATCTCATCGCGATCAACATCACTCGGCCACTCGCCGTCGAACCGCTGATCATCCGGTTCGCCGACAAGCCAGCCGACGAGTGGCGGGTCGCACTCGGAGCCGCGGCCGGTGTCGTGGTCTCGGTCGGGCTCGCCCTCGGGGCGGGCGTGATCGGCGTCGGGATCGCGCTTCACGTGCTGATCGGCATGTCGTTCGGTCCGTCGTTCGTCGTCCTCGGCCTGGGTCTCATGGGGCTCGTCCTGCAGGACACCTGGCGCTCCGTCTTCTTCACCGAGCATCGCGGTCGAGAAGCGTTCTTCAATGACCTGGTCTGGGGGGCGACGACGTTGGCGGTCGGTGCGGGCTTGTTGCTTGCCGGCCAGGCGACCGTCGTGACCATGATCGCGGCCTGGGTGATCGGCGCCAACGTGGCGGCCCTGGCCGGGCTGATTCGCACCGCCAGACCGCCCGACCTCGCCGCCGTCAAACCGTGGTGGAGGGAGCAGCGCGACCTCGCCACGCCACTCGTCGGCGAGCACCTCATCGCGAACGTGGTGGCCGAGACGATCCCGTACCTCATCAGCGCCATCGCCGGGCTCACGTCCGTGGCTGCGCTCCGCGCGGCCCAGCTGCTGCTCGGCCCGTTCAATGTCGTGTTCCAGGCCCTCGGCCTCGTCGCGCTGCCGGAGGCGGTCCGCATCGGGGAGCGGTCGGCGGGCCGGCTCCTGCCCCTTGCGGCCGCGTTCTCGCTCGGGCTGGCGTCGGCGGTGCTCGTGGTGGGCATCGGGATCCTGAGCCTTCCGAACGAGGTCGGGACGGTGATCCTGGGCGCGACATGGGACGTCGGACGGGGCGTGATCCTGCCCTACACCCTGGTGGTCGCCGGGATGATGGCCGCGGCCGGCCCGACGCTCGCCCTGCGCGCGCTGGGCGAGGCCCGCGAGGCGCTCGTGGTCGGAGGCACGCGCTCGATCATGAGCCTGATAGGAGCGGTCATCGGGGCCATCACGGCGGGCGCCCTGGGCGCGGCCCTCGGGATGGCGGCAGGCCACTGGATCGGGGCGATCGGGACGTGGTGGCGGTTCGTGGTGCTCATGCGCCGGCATCAGGGGTCGGATCCGGCCTGACCGCGCGCGGTGCGCACTGACACCGCAAAGACGCCGATAGCGCCGATTGAAAGGTCCAAGAAGTGCCGCAGTCCGGGGTCCTATGGTACTTTCGTTCCCCGGTCGTCCACCAAACGGCGCAGGTCCACGGACCCACCGTCTTGGTGTGCGTCCGGCAACCCGCCGCTGAACCACGCCGCCCAGTCTACCAACGTCAGGGGGATCCGATTGCCAGTTCGCTGCCAAGGGCGTCCCTTGGGCGTCGCGACCACCGATCCCCGTCAGGCAGCGCGCCCTCGGATCGGCCGATGATCCGCCGCCATGGACGCTCGATCCGCCTGTTGATGATGGTCGGTGACGCGCTGGTCGCCATGATCGTCCTCTCGACGATCTCGGCCGTGCGCGCCGGCGATGGCTCGGGCTGGCCGGGGATCTGGTCGATCGTGCCCTCTCCGGTCCTGCTGATCACGCTCTACTCGCTGCTGTGGGTCGCGCTCCTCGCACTACAGGGGCAATACCAGTCGCGCACGCACTGGACGGTCCGCGCCGAGGTGGCAGGCGTGATCTGGGCGGCGATCATGTTCGGGCTCATCACCTTCGCCGCCCTGTTCCTGCTCCAGGTCGAGGACGTCAGCCGGCCGGTCCTGCTGGCGGTCGTGCCCGTGCAGGCCGCCGTCACGATCGTGGTCCGATCATGCATCCGCAGCGTCCTGCGGGCCCTTCGCCGGCGCGGTCGCAACCTTCGCCACGTCGTCGTCGTCGGGACGGGCCCCTCGGCACTGGACTTCGCAGCCCGCCTCGAGGCCCGCTGGGAACTCGGCTTCGTGGTCGTCGGCCTGGTCGGTGACGACCCCGTACCCGACGGCACGCCGTGGCCGGTCCGCGGGCCGATCGACGCGCTCCCGGCGATCCTCCAGGAAGACCTGATCGACGAGGTCGCGGTCTGCCTGCCGGCCTCGGATCGGACGCGGGTCGAGGCCATCGCCGCACTGTCCCGCGATCACGGCAAGACCGTCCGCCTGCCGCTCGAGATCCCGGCCTTGGCCTTGACCAGCGGCCACATCGAGGACCTCGACGGCACGCCCGTCGCGTCGATCATCAGCGGTCCCGACCGCGAGCTCGCCCTCGCGGTCAAGCGCATCGTCGACGTCGCCGGGTCGGTGGTCGGACTCATCCTCCTCGCTCCGCTGTTCGCGGTCGTCGCGATCGTCATCCGACGGTCGGACGGCGGATCGGTCTTCTTCCGTCAGCCCCGAGCGGGCCTGAAGGGCCGCCCCTTCGAGATCGTCAAGTTCAGGACGATGACGGTGGACGCAGATGCCCGTCGAGCCGAGCTCCGTGCGTTCAACGAGATCGAGGGCAATGCCTCGTTCAAGATGACCAACGACCCGCGCATCACCGGCATCGGCCGACTCCTGCGCAAGACCAGCATCGACGAGCTGCCGCAGCTGTGGAACGTGCTGCGCGGGCAGATGAGCCTGGTCGGCCCGCGGCCGCATCCCTTCGACGACGTCGCCGGCTACGTCGGCTGGCACCGGCGGCGCCTGTCGATGAAGCCCGGCATCACCGGGCTGTGGCAGATCGGCGGCCGGACGGAGACCAACTTCGACCGCTGGGTGGAGAAGGACCTCGAATACATCGACCGCTGGTCCCTATGGCTCGACTTCCGGGTCATCGCGGCGACCATCCCTGCACTACTGCGAACAGAAGGACGTTGAATGGGTTCCAGGATCACCGTGATCGGATGTGGCCACGTCGGCCTCGTCATGGCCGCCGGCCTGGCCGAACTCGGCCACCAGGTCATTGGCGTGGACCGCAGCGAGCGTCTCGTCGCCCAGATGTGCAGCGGCGAGGTGACCATCCGTGAACGCGGGCTTCCGGAGCTCGTCCGCAAGGGCCTGGGCAACGGCCGCCTGACGTTCACGACCTCGTACGACCACGCCATCCCGGACGCGGAGTTCGTGTTCCTCGCCGTGGATACCCCGAGCACGCTCGTCGGCGCGGCGAACCTGCGCAACATCCGGTCGGCGACACGGTCCATCGCAGCGGCGCTCAACGGTCGGATGCCGATCATCATCAACAAGAGCACCTCGCCGATCGGCACCGGCGAGACGATCGAGGGCCTGCTCGAGGACGCGCTCGCCGGCAAGAAGGTCGCGCCGAGGATCGTGAGCAATCCCGAGTTCCTGCAGCAGGGCCAGGCCGTCGAGGACTTCTTCCGGCCGGATCGCATCGTCATCGGCGCCCGCGAGCAGGCCGACGCCGAGGCCGTCGCCGCCCTGTACGAGGCGTTGCCGGGCGAGCGCGTGATCACCGACCTGCGGACGGCCGAGATGATCAAGTACGTCGCGAACTCGTTCCTGGCGACGAGGATCTCGTTCATCAACGAGATCGCCCGGCTGTGCGACCACATCGGCGTGGACATCGACGATGTGGTGAACGGAATCTCGACCGACCCGCGCATCGGTCGGCACTTCTTCAAGGCCGGCATCGGCTACGGCGGCAGTTGCCTGCCCAAGGATGTCGCCGCGTTGCGCTACGTCGGCGAGGTCCTCGGGGTCGCCACCCCGGTCCTGTCTGCGGTCCAGCAGGTCAACGACAACCAGCGCCTGAACGCGGTGCGCCGGCTGCGGGCGCGGCTCGGCACGCTGGAGGGCAAGACCATCGGCGTCTGGGGTCTGACCTTCAAGGGCGGCACCGAGGACACGCGCGACTCGCCGGCCGCGGATGTCGTGCATCTCATCCTCAACGAAGGGGGCCTCGTGCAGGCGTACGACCCAGGCATCGTCGAGTATCCGGCCGGCGCCGACGACGTTATCCGACCGTTGCTCCGACCAAGTGCCATCGCAGCCGCGGCCGGCGCCGACGCGCTCGCGGTCCTGACCGACTGGCCTGAGTTCGCGCTGGTCCCCTTGGACGAGGTCCACGAGGTCATGTCCGGTCGGGTCATCTTCGACGGTCGCAACGTGCTATCGCGGGACGCCGCAGAAGCCGCCGGCTTCGCCTACGTGGGCGTCGGGCGCGTTGCCCGCACGCCGACCCGACGGCGGACCGACGGATGAGGGTCCTCGTCGCTGGTGGGGCTGGATTCATCGGGAGCTCCGTCGTCCGTGTGCTCCTGGCGCGCGACCACGAGGTCGTCTGCCTCGACGACTTCTCGACGGGCCGCTGGCAGAACATCGAGGAGCTTCTCGGCCACCCCGGCTTCACCCTCGTGCAGGCCGATGTGTGCAAGGCGCCATTCATCGACACCGACGTCATCATCCACCTCGCGTCGCCGGCCAGCCCGGTGGACTACGACCGGATGCCGCTCGAGACCCTGCGGGTCAACTCGCAGGGCACCTGGCGGCTGCTCGAGATCGCTCGGTCAGCCGGGGCCACCCTGACCTACACGTCGACCTCGGAGATCTATGGCGACCCCCTCGTCCATCCGCAGCCGGAATCGTACTGGGGCAATGTCGACCCGGTCGGCCCACGGGCCTGCTATGACGAGGCCAAGCGGTTCGGCGAGGCGCTCATCACCTCGATGCGCCGGGTCCACGGCGTCCGGGCGAACATCGTGCGCCTGTTCAACACCTATGGGCCGCGCATGCGGCCCGACGACGGCCGCGCGATCCCGGAGCTCGTCAACGCCGCACTCGACGACCGGCCGCTGTCGATCCACGGGGACGGCAGCCAGACTCGATCCTTCTGCTACGTGACGGACCTGGTCGACGGGCTGTTGGCCGTCGCCCTCGACCGGTCCTCGGATGGCCTCATCCTCAATATCGGGAACCCTCACGAGGTGACCATCAGGCACCTCGCCGAGGAGATCCTGCGGCTTGCCGAGTCGGCGGCCCCGCTGCGCTTCGACCCCCGGCGCCCGGGCGATCCCGAGCGACGCAAGCCGGATATCACGCAGATCCGGTCGCGCTACGGCTGGACGCCGACCGCCGACCTGGAGAGCGGCCTGCGCGAGACGATCGCGTACTTCCGCGACGCTCGGAGCAGCGACCCATCGACCCTCGAACGGACGGCGGCGGCGGTCGGCGGCTGACACATGGCTAAGGAGACGATCATGAGCACACGAGTCCTAGTCACAGGCGCAGGCGGTTTCATCGGGCACCACCTGGTCTCATACCTGAAGGCCCGCGGCTACTGGGTCCGTGGCGTGGATCTCAAGCAGCCCGAGTACACGGACATCGACGCCGACGAATTCGAGGTGCTGGATCTGCGCCGCTGGGACGACTGCCTGCAGGCGATGCGTGGCGGCATCGACGAGGTCTATGCCCTCGCGGCCGACATGGGCGGCATGGGCTTCATCTCGGCGCACCACGCCGAGATCCTGCACAACAACGCCCTCATCAACCTGCACACGCTCGAGGCGGCGCGCCTCAATGGGGTCACCCGCTACCTGTACAGCTCATCGGCCTGCATCTATCCCGAATATCTCCAGACCGAAGCCGACGTCAAGCCGCTGCGCGAGGAGGACGCCTACCCGGCCCAGCCACAGGACGCCTACGGCTGGGAGAAGCTCATCACCGAGAAGCTGTGCGAGTACTACGCCAGCGACTACGGGATGGAGACCCGCATCGTCCGATTCCACAACATCTACGGGCCCAACGGCACCTACGACGGCGGCCGGGAGAAGGCGCCGGCAGCGCTCGCCCGCAAGGTCGCGATGGCGGACTCCGGCGACGACATCGAGATCTGGGGTGACGGAGAACAGACCCGTTCGTTCTGCCACGTCGACGACTGCGTCGAGGGCATCTACCGACTGATGCGCTCGGACCATCGCGAGCCCCTGAACCTTGGGACGGACCGGATGGTCACCATCAACGAGCTTGCCCGGATCATCATCGAGATCTCGGGCAAGCGCGACATCGGACTGCGCCACGTCCCGGGGCCGCAGGGGGTCCGCGGCCGGAACTCGGACAACACCCGGCTGCGCGAGGTGCTCGGCTGGGAGCCGGGCATCTCGCTCGAGGACGGGCTGGCACCGACCTACCGCTGGATCAACGGGCGCGTCCGTGGCGAGGAGGCCGACGCGTGGGCTCCGCTGGCGGTCGCCAGACCGTGATCCAGCGCGTCGATGTCCTTGGCGTTGGGATCAGCGTCATCGACATGACGATGGCCCTCGACGAGATAGGATCGTGGATCGCGAACGGCCATCGGCGCTACGTCTGCGTGACCGGGGTGCATGGCGTGATGGAGAGCCAGCGGGACCCGGAGCTGCTGCGCATCCACAACGAGTCGGGCCTCACGACACCGGACGGGATGCCCATGGTCTGGGCCGGTCGCCGGGCCGGGGCCACCGGGATGTCACGCGTGTATGGGCCGGACCTCATGCTCGCCCTCGCCGAACGCGCCGCCGAGCTCGGCTGGCGGAGTTTCTTCTACGGCGGCAAGGATGGCGTCCCGGACCAACTCGTGGAACGACTCCGCGAACGCTATCCGGCATTCATCTCGGTCGGGACATACTCGCCGCCGTTCAGGCCGCTGACGCCTGACGAGGACGAGGCGATCGTCAGGCAGATCAATGCGTCCGGTGCCGATCTCGTCTGGGTGGGGCTTTCGACGCCCAAGCAGGAGCGTTGGATGGCGGCGCATGTCGGCCGGATCCAGGCGGCTGCCCTACTCGGTGTCGGTGCCGCGTTCGATATCCATGCCGGCACCCTGGCCCAGGCGCCGCGCTGGATGCAGCGCGCCGGTCTTGAGTGGTGCTATCGCCTGGTCCGCGAGCCGCGACGGCTGTGGCGTCGGTACTTCTACAACAACCCGCGGTTCATCCTGGGGATCGCCCGGACGCCGCCGCGCCTGCGCTGATCGGTCGGGCCGCGGCCGCCATGGGCCCGATGATGCTGGCCACCCCGATCCCGAGGCCGAGCATGGACCAGTACCAGATGCCGCCCATCGGATTCTGGAGATACACGTCGAACGTGGCGTTGACCAGCGAGGCCAGCCAGTAGACGAGGATCCAGCCCACGATGCCGACCCACAGGGTGAGCCCTGCTGCCCGTGCCTGACGGGCGGCCCGGATGAGGGTCAGCCCATAGGCGACCTGGACCGCGATCCACAAGCTGAGGGCGGGCACGCCGCCGCGGGCCAGCAGCTCGAGGTGGCCGTTGTGGGGAGCGCGCAACGACCCGTCGGCCAGGACCTGGAACCCGTCCGCGTCCGCGAGGTTGATGCCGAAGCCCTTGCCCGTCCAGAAGTAGTCGCCGTTCACCGTGTACTCGACGATCTCGTTCCACCAGCGCAGCCGCCATTCCTTGGTCCCCTCCAGCAGGGGGTCGTTGCGGCCGCCGACCACGCTCAGGACGTTCGACACGACCTGGTCCACGGAGAGCCGGCGCGACAGCCCGATGTCCACCTGCGGGTCGAGCAGCCCGACGACGGCCACGAGGAACAGGCCGACGAGCACGAGGGACGCCCAGCGGATCGAGGCGCGGCCGAACAGGACCGCAGTGGCCATCATCGAGGCGGCCACCATCCCGCCCCGATTGAGCGCGCCCGCGATGCCGATCGAGATGACCCAGCCGGCCCAGACGACCGCATCGGAGACCGCCGTCCGGGCGGCACCGCCAAGCCCCAGGAGCATGAACGCCCCGATGGCGCCGAGGTGGACGCCGGCATCCCCGCCCTTGAACACGATGATCGGTACATTCGAGCCGGGAACGACCGGCAGGCTGGCCATGAACGCCACCGACAGGATCGCCGCCAGCGGCACCCAGTAGACGAAGATCGGGATCCAGCGCCGGTACAGCGCCAGCAGGCGCTCGATGTGCTGCCGGCGCACGCTCAGCGACACCGCGAAGGCAAAGACCGCGTAGCCGTAGGCGACCCCGTCCCGGAAGGCATCGACCCCGTACACGGCAACGTAGGGCACGGTCCTGAACAGGCCCCACGCGACGAACAGCCCGATGACGACGTGGACGGGCTGCCATCTGGCGCTCGGCAGCGAAACGATGATCGCCAGGACGCCGATCCCCAGCACGACCTCGCCGACGAAGACCGGCGACGCGCCGACGTAGGCCATCCCTCGTCCGAAGAACGCGTATCCGATCAGGATGGCGACGAGCGAGACGTGAAAGACCGGGATCATGCGCCGGCCGTACGAGAGCAGCCCGAGCGCAGCCAGGGCTGCCGCTGCCACGAGGCCGACGAGTGGCGACACCGCGGTCGCAGCGCCGACGGCGACGGCCAGGCCGCCCAGCAGGCCAAGCAGCGCCAGGTCCCGGCGGGAGCGGTGGAGGGGCCCCAGCGCGCCGTCGACCATGACTCCCCCGTCCCTCACGGGTGGATCACGCCTCCCGTGGTTCCGCCGACTCGACGGGCCGCGCAGCCGGGGGTGCTTCCCTGGTGTCCGGCTCGCCGTAGTAGCTGAAGTACCCGAAGGCGGCGTCCTTGCCGTCACGCTCGTCGATGCCGTTAAGGGCCGTGCCCAGGACGTTGGCACCGACGCGCGCGAGCGTGTCGCGCGCCCGGACGATCAACGCTCGCCTGGTCCTTCCGGCAGCCGCCACGAGGATGGTCCCGCCGGCGAGCGAGGCGAGGATCGCCGCGTCAGTGACCGCCTGTAGCGGCGGACTGTCGAGGATCACGAGGTCGACCTCGCCGGTGATGCTCGTGAGGACCGCGCGCATCCGGGGCGAGGCCACGAGCTCGGCGGGGTTCGGGGGCACCAGGCCGCTGGTCAGGATACGCAGTCCCGTGACCTCGGTCGGGTGGGTCGCCGCCTCGAAGGTGGATTCATCGCCACGCAGCAGATCGGAGAGGCCCGTCAGGTTGGGAAGACCGAAGACCTCGTGGAGGGCCGGCTTGCGCAGGTCAGCGTCCACCAGGCACACGCTGTGGCCCGCCTGCGCAAAGGCCACGGCGAGGTTGGCCGCGCACGTCGTGTTGCCGTCGCCGGGCATCGCGCTGGTGACGAGCAGCAGCTTCAGGCCGGTGTCGTTGCTGGCGAACTCGATCCCGGTGCGGAGGTGCCGAAACCCCTCGGCCGCCGGCGAGCGCGGGTAGAGGAGCGTCGCGAGCCGGTACATCAACGGCCGCTTGGCATCTCCCGGCATGCGCACGATCGTGCCCAGGACGGGGGTGTTCGTCGCGTGCTCCAGTTCCTCCGGACTCCGGACGGTGTCGTCCAGGCGCTGGCGCGCGTACGCGAACCCGATGCCGAGCACCGCGCCAAGCAGCGCGCCCAGCACGACGTTCACGAGGACGCGCGGGGATACCGGTTCGGGCGGGACCGTGGCCGGATCGGCGATCGACAGCTGATTGGCCGACCCGCCCGTCGTGGACAGCTGGACGAGGGTCGCGAAGGTCGACCGGAGCGTGGCGATCTGCCCCTCGAGCGCGATCAGCTCCGCGGTCTGCGCGGCGGTCGGCGCCACGATCGCGTCGAGCTCGTCGATTCGCTGCTGCGTGCTCGTGATCTGGGCCCGGACCGCGTCGAGGTCCCCATCGATGAAGGCCCGGAGCTTGGCGAGTGCGTCGTCCCCGGCGGTCACTTCCAGTCGGACCATGCGCGCCGCGAAGGCGTTCGCGATCCGGGCGGCCTCCTCGCCGCTCAGGGCATCGACCGTGATCGTGAGCAGGGTGCTTTCGAGCGGCGCTTC
>JANOTJ010000152.1:0-19768 GCA_031416295.1 Chloroflexota bacterium | reverse complement strand
TTCGACAGCCTGACCCACCCTGGCGGGACCAGACCCTACCACTCGTTCGTTATCTGCCGGTTATCGGATCACTCCCTGTGCCCGCCATTCGGTGCCGTTGCGCACCGCGATCTTGCGGCGGCCTTCCGGAGTGCTGCGGGCTCCCAGGCAGCCCGGCCTGCCGCGGGCTTCCAGACAGTCCCGGCGTCCCGCGAGCTCCCGCGTTCGCCTCGCGAGCTCCCAGGCAGCCAAGGGCCCTCCTGATGTGACGAAGGCGACGACGATGTGGTTCGGCGCGGTTCTTGCCCGGGGATCTCGGTCATCCCCGGACGCCAGGACGTGTCCCGGTCACCGCTGACCACGGATCGGTCCGTGGATGGGGTCAAACGTCGCTGGAAGTTCGGCGTAGACCGCCAGATGTCGTCCCCCAGAACGTTCGGCGGGCTGCCCGCGCTCCTGGAGCCCGCGCGCACCCGGAACCACGGCACGCTCACGCACGCTCACGCACGATCACGCCCAGGAGCGGTCGCTGCGAGGACGCCCGAAGGGCTCATAGCGCGCCTAGTGACGCTGGCTGGCGTCATCTGGCGGACTCGATGGGCCCGGGCCCTCGCGGTGGACGGCATCCCGACCCGGCAACCCGACCCGGCACCCCGCCGACCAACGAGCAACCCGACCAGAGCGGCTACCGCCGACCCGCGGACCCGATCGCGGGCGACGCGGATGGCCGGGGGTGAAGCCACGACGAAGGGTCTCCTCGACCGCGTCCGGGGCGACGAATAACAGTCGAACCCGCGTGGTTTGACACCTTCCTGGACTGTCCCGGGTGCTTGTCCGGCCGAGCTTCCATCAGCTTCCTGTGGCGATCAAGCAGCAGGTCGATCAGCTCGTCTGGAGTGCTCGGTGTCCGGGCGCCCTCGACCGGATCCGACAGAACTTGTTCGCACCAACAATCGAGTCAAGCGTGGTCGGTGATGACAGAGAGGTTCAATAAGCAATTCTTCGCTTGACGCAGCGAGGTCGCTCGCAGATTGGGTCCATCGGCTGCTCGTCGTCTCGGCCCCAGGTGTCGTCTGGCTCGGACGGTTCAGGAAATGCAGGACGTAGGGCCTGCCAGGTCCCGGGCATCGAGTCACGATGGTGGGCGATACTGGGCTCGAACCAGTGACCTCACGGATGTGAACCGTGCGCTCTGACCAACTGAGCTAATCGCCCCAGGGGTCGGCCGCATGGGCCGGACCGCTACCGTCAAGCGACGGCGAGCGCCGATGATAGCGGAACGCCGTCAGACCTTCAGCCCCGGCCAGTGCTCAAGGACGGCCTGGACATCCGCGCCGTCGACCACGACGAGCTTCTGACGACTGGCCCCGCCGGCGACGATGCGCACGTCGCGCTTGGCCACACCGAGCTCCTCGGCGATGATCCGGATGAGCGCCGCGTTCGCCGCGCCCTCCGCGGCCGGTGCCCCGACGCGGGCTCTCAGGACCCCATCGACCACACCATCGACGCGGTCCACCGCTGCCCTGGGTGTGAGCCGGACGGCGAAGCGGACGTCGGTGGGGCTCAAGACCTCACAGGGCGCTTCTGAGGACGCCCAGGACGATCAGGACGACGAACCCCGACCAGTCGATCGCACCGGTCTGAGGGAGCATCCGGCGTACGGGCGCGAGGATCGGCTCGGTGGCCTGGAACAGCATCGTGGAGATCTGGTTGCGCCCCGTCGGGTCCACGAAGGACATGATCATCCGCCCGAAGATCAGCGCCGACAGCGCGACCAACAGGAGCTGGATGAAGTTTGCGAGGAACGGGCCGGCCACGTCGGAAAGTCTAGCAGCGAACGGGCACGACGCTATCCGTGCCTTCTCGATGCCTATCCGTGCCTGACGCTATCGGCGCTCGGGGTCGGGCGCCTCGTCGCCGTGAGCCGCCGATCGCGCCCCGAAGAGCGCCCGCCCGACCCGCACGATCGTGGCGCCCTCCTCGAGCGCGACCTCGAAGTCGTCGCTCATGCCCATCGAGAGCTCCGGGCCGAGCCCGTCGCCCGACGAGGTCGAGCCCGCGCGCAGCTGGTCCGCGAGCTCGCGCAGGGCCGCAAAGGTCCGCCTGGAGTCATCGGACGAGACGCCGAAGCGGCCGATGGTCATCAGGCCGCGGACCTCAAGGCGCGCCAGTACCAGCAACCGCTCGAGCACGGCCACGGCGTCCCCGGGTCGAACGCCGGCCTTGGACGGGTCCTCGTCGATGTTGACCTGGACGAGGATCGGGACTCGCGACCCTGGACGGACCTCCTCGGCGAGCCGGTCGAGCCGCTCCCCAAGGTCCACGCCACTGACCGACTGGATCACGTCGAACGTCTGGAGGGCACGCTTGGCCTTGTTCGATTGCAGGGGGCCGATCAGGTGCCACGCCGCGCCGGGTACGACCGGGCGTTTGTCCGCAGCCTCCTGGACGCGGTTCTCGCCAAGGATCGTCAGGCCGGCCGCGACGGCCGCGCGCAGGCGCTCGGGCAGCACGGTCTTGGAGACCGCGACAAGCGTCACCGCCGCTGGATCGCGGCCCGCCCGGGCGCATGCCGCGGCGATGCGCTCGAGGATGTCCGTCCGGGCAGCCCGGAAGGCGTCCGTGCTCGACGCCGGGTCGGTCATGGTGCTGGCGCCGGCCGCGGGCCGGCAAGGATCACCGGGCGGAGCGTTACTTGCGGCGCAGGAAGCTCGGGATCTCGAGATCGTCGGCGTCGTAGGTCGTGGCCCGACGGGCCGGCGCGGCCTCGCCCACGGATCGCTCGACGCGCGGCGCGGACACCAGCGCGGCGATCTCGTCGTCGCGGCCGCTGAACGGGCTGTCGGCGCTCTCCGCGCGCTGGCGCTGGAGCTCCTCCAGGAAATCGCGCTCATGCGACTGCCGGCTCGACGCCGCGCTGTCCATCACGCCGGTCGCCTCGCGGCCAGCCGAGTAGCGCTTCTTGCCGCCATCAAAGCCCGTCGCGATGACGGTGATCATCACCTCTTCGCCAAGGCGCTCGTTGAAGCTCGCCCCGAAGATGATGTTGGCCTCCGGGTCGGCGGCTTCCTTGATCGCCGCGGCGGCCTCCTCGACCTCGAAGAGCGACAGGTTGGAGGAACCCGTGATGTTCCAGAGGATCCCCTGGGCGCCGTGGATATCGAGCTCCAGCAAGGGGCTCGCGATGGCCTGCTGCGCAGCCTCCGTCGCCCGGTTCTCGCCACTCGCGCGGCCGATGCCCATGAGCGCCGACCCAGCGTCCTTCATGATCGCGCGGACATCGGCGAAGTCCTGGTTGATGAGACCCGGCACCGTGATGATGTCGCTGATGCCCTGGACGCCCTGGCGGAGGACGTCGTCGACCACCCGGAAGGCATCGAGGATGCTGGTGTTCTTCTGGACGACTTCCTTGAGGCGGTCGTTCGGGATGGTGATGAGCGCATCGACCTGCGCTTTTAGCTCCTCGGCGGCCTTCTCGGCGACGAGCTTGCGCCGGTTGCCCTCGAAGCCGAACGGCTTGGTGACCACACCGATCGTCAGCGCGCCCGACTCCTTGGCGATCTGGGCCACGACCGGGGCCGCGCCCGAGCCGGTCCCACCACCAAGTCCGGCGGTGATGAAGACCATGTCCGATTCGGCGAGGGCCGCGGCGATCTTCTCCGAGTCCTCCTCGGCCGAGCGTTGGCCGATCCCGGCGTCGCCGCCGGCACCAAGGCCGCGGGTGACCTTGTCGCCGATGCGGATCTTGTGCGGCGCGTCCGACTGCAGGAGCGCCTGGGCGTCCGTGTTGCAGGCGATGAACTCGACACCCATCATCTCGGCCCGGATCATCCGGTTGACGGCATTGCTGCCCCCGCCGCCGACGCCGATGACGCGGATCAGGGCGAAGTTCTCGGAATCGGAACGCAGCGGCATCGGGCTCTCCTCCGGCGACCCTCGGGGGTCCATGACGTTGTCGTGACGGGGTGTCGTTGAATCAGGATGCGGGTTCGGCGGGTGCTCCCGGACCGCCCGCCCCGCACGTTCGGCCGAGTATAGCGCCGGTCGTCCGTTCGCGGTCATGAGAACTCCGGACCATTCCGCCTTCGCCCGAACGTGGCGCGTTCCAGCGGTGCCAGGGCGCACCGGTCCGTGTCGCGGGTGGGCGGTCGGGTCGGGTCGGCCGTTGTTCGCCCAGCGTTCACAGCGCGTTCGCAGCGCCTTCGCCCAGCGAACGGGCCTTCCCGGGAGCGGCAGACGACGGCCGCCGCCGTACCAGGGACCCGCCGCCGTGCCAGGGACCCACCTCAGCCCGCGAGGAACCCAAGCTGCACGGACCGCGTGGCGTTGTCCGCGTTGGGATCCAGCAGACAGATCGATTGCCACGTCCCGAGGGTCAGCCGCCCGCCGACGACCGGCACCGTAAGGGACGGGCTGGCGAGCAGCGGCAGGACGTGGTCGGCGCCATGGCCGGGCGATCCATGGCGGTGGCGGTACAGCCGGTCCTCGCGCGGGAGGAGTCGATCGAGCGCATCCATGAGGTCGTCGCCGGAACCCGCGCCGACCTCCAGGACGACGAGCCCGGCGGTCGCGTGCGGGACGAAGATCGAGAGCAGGCCGTCCTCGGCGCCGATGTCCTCGATGAAGGCCGCGCACGCGGCGGTCAGATCGGCCACTCCGCGCGCGGCACCGGTCCGGACGCTGAGAGTCCGGGTCTCTACGGGAAGATGCTCCGCAGGGCGTCGCGAATCCGCCCGAGCCCGCCCATCGCCGGCGCCGACTCGTAGCGCAGCGGCTCGCCCCCCGCAAGGCTCGTGGCACCCCACTGGAGGAGCCCGACGGCCGTGCTGTACGAGGGAGTGAGCAGGGTGTCGACGAGGCCACCGATGCCCGCCGGCGAGGCCACCCGGACGGGCATCTGGAGCACGTCACGACCGAGTTCCGCGACGCCCGCGAGCTGCGCTGCGCCGCCGGTCAGGATGATCCCACCGGGCAGCATGTTGACCCCGCCGGCGTGGATCTCGTTGCGCAGCAGCTCGAACGTCTCGCGCATCCGCGCCTCGATGATCTGGCAGACCTCCAGTCGACTGACCGTCCGGCCCGCGTCCTCGCCGAGGACGCTGACGTTGATCTCCTCGTCCTCGCCGATGCTGCGCAGGTCGCACGAGCCGTGTCGGACCTTGAGCTCCTCGGCGACGGGCAGGGATGTCTTGATGCCGATGGCCACGTCATTGGTGACGTTGTTGCCACCGACCGGCAGGACCCGCGTGTGGAACGGTGAGCCCTCGTGGAAGAGGGCGAGGTCGATGGTCCCGGCGCCGATGTCCGCGACGGCGACCCCGAGCTCCTTCTCCGTCTCGTTGAGGACCGCCTCCGCCGAGGCCAGCGAGTTCACGACCAGCTCGTCGATCTTGACCCCGGCCGCGGCGACGCACTTGGACAGGTTCTGGACCGCGGTCGCGGAGGCCGTGACGATGTGCGTCTCCACCTCGAGGCGCAGAGCGCTCATGCCCAGCGGATCCTTGACCCCCTCCTGGCCGTCCACGGAGAAGCCCCGGCGCTCGACGTGCAGGACCTCGCGGTTGGACGGGATGGGCACGGCGCGCGCGACCTCGATGGCCCGGGCGATGTCCTCGCGGGCGACCTCGCGATGATGTCCCGTGACCGCCACCTGGCCCGGTGAGTTGAGGCTCTCGACGTGCTGGCCGCCGACGCCCACGAAGGCGCGATCGATCTTCCAGCCGGACAGGCGCTCGGCGCGCTCGACGGCGTCCGCGATGGATCGGACCGTCTGGTCGATGTTGATGACCACGCCCTTCTTGAGGCCGGACGCCGGCACGGTCCCGTGGCCCATGATCGTCAGACGCCCGTCGCGACTCACCTCGCCGATGAGCGCGCAGACCTTGCTCGTGCCGACATCGATGCCGACGAGGACCGCTTCTCGTTCCACCCTGTCGTCCGTCTCCGTTAGGTCGTGCTGTCCGTCCGCTCGGTCTACAGGAAGTGGCGCCGGATGAGGGCCACATTGTCGAAGATGCGCAGACCGAAGGTGATGAGGGCCACCAGGTACAGGTCCAGGCCGAGGCGATCGCCGATGAACGTCAGGAGGACGGCGATGATCGCATTGACGATGAACCCGCTGATGAAGATCCGATTGTCGTAGACGCCATCGAGTTCTGCGCGGACGGCGCCGAGCACCGAGTCGAGCGCGGCGAGAATCGCCACGGCCGAGTAGCGGCTGAGCTCGAAGCCGACGTTGACGTTGAGGACGAGCCCCGCAAGGACGCCAACGAGGAGCCCGAGCAGGGGTAAGAGCACGCGGTGGTCGTCCTCGCTCCGATGGTTTGGGCAAGGCTACCCGACCCCACGCGACTGCGCCCAGCGCTCGCGCACCTCACGGCTTCGGGGTCGGGGACGGCCGGGGCACGTACGTGCCATCCGTCTCGCTGGCCAGGATGACCCGCTCGACGAGGGGCTCACGCCCGATGAGCAGGCTGCGCAACAGGCGGACCTGGCCGGGGATGAGCTCCGTCGTGCGCAGACTCGCCGTGTAGAAGCCAAAGACGGCTCGCCAGCCGATGGGTTCGCCGATCACGACGAAACCGCTCTGGTCGTTGACGACCACTGCGAGGGAGGCCCCCTCGCTCCCGACGTCGGCGGGCACCAGCGAGGCCAATCGCCGGGCGGCGTCAAGGTCGACCACGGTCAGCGAACGACCGATGGCCAGGCCCGCCGAGGCTGCCCGGCGATCGGACACGACCGGCAGGTCCGCAGCGGCCTCCGGTGGGTCGTCGCCAAGACGCGCGAACAACGTCCCGTGGACATCCACGAGATAGCGCCGCGCGCCGACGGCCCAGATGAGGATCGGTTGGCGCTCCGTGAGGCGCACCACGATCGTGCCCGGCAGGCGCACGACGACCGAGGCGTCGGCGACCGTGGCGAGGTCCAGCAGCCGGGCCTCCAGGGGGCGCGTGGCCAGGCTGAACAGGTTCATCCCGTCCGCGGCCGCGACCGCAGCCTGCACATCGGCGCGAGAGGTGAAGACCACGCCCTCGATCTCGACGGCGGTGCCCGAGAACGCGCTCGAGTTGGCCACCCCGTACGTGGTCGCGGCGGCGATCATCACCGCGAGCGCGGCGCCTGCCCGGATCGGCGAGAGCCCGGCCGACGCCCGACGGACGACGCGTGTCCGGCGCATCGCGACGCCTGGCACGGACCGGCGGGCGGTGCCCCGCGGCGCAGCCGGACGGCGCGGCCGGCTCGCGCCACTCACCGGGGCAGGTCCGACGGTTCGATGGTCTGGCGCGGCCGGGCCGCATGGCGGGCGAGAGCCAGCTCGACGATCCGGAGGCACACGTCGGCGAAGGTGTAGCCACCCTCGGCGGGCATGGTCGGGAAGAGGCTGATCGGCGTGAAGCCCGGGATGGTGTTGATCTCGGACACGACCATCCGCTCGCCCACGACCAGGAAGTCGATGCGTGCGAAGCCCTCCGCGCCGATGGCCCGATAGACGTCCCGACTGAGTTTGTGCAGCGTCGCCCGTTGCGCGCCCGTCACCTCGGCCCGGGTACTCGTCTCGGACAGGCCCGGCGTGTACTTGGCGGCATAGTCGTAGAACTCGTGACCGCTGACGATCTCGCCCGGACCGTAGATCTCCAGCGCCGCCGGGTCGTTGCCGATGACCGACACCTCGAGATCGCGCGCGCCGGCAAGATAGCGCTCGGCCAGCGCCAGGTCATCGAACCGGAACGCGAGCTCCAGGGCGGCGTCGAGCGCTGCCTGGTCGCCGACATCGTGGACGATGGTCATCCCGACGCTGCTGCCGAGGCGCGCGGGCTTGATCATCAGCCGCGCATCCTGCGCATCAGAACCTGCCGCGAATGCGCGTAGCTCCGTCCTGACGGCGGCTCGATCGGCGGCCCAGCGGTCGGCCCGGACCTCGCGCCAGTCCACGACCGGCAACCCGAGCCCGCGGCACATCCGCTTGAACAGCGCCTTGTCCATGCCCAGCGCGGAGGCGCCGACCCCCGAACCGGTATACGCCAGGCCCGCGGCATCGAGGACCGCCTGGATCGTGCCGTCCTCGCCGAACGGCCCATGCAGGGCGATCACGATCACCGGGGCCCGCGCCTCGGCCGCCAGTCGATCGATGGCTGCGCCGATACTCACAGGTCCCACCGCGCCGAGCGCTCGGGGGTCGTCGTAGATGGACGCCGCCCGGCCAGCGCGGGCATGGTCCTCGGGCAACCACCACCACCCGCCGGCAAGGTCGATGAGGACCTGGCGGACGGGCGCACCGGCGTCGTGGAGGGCCGCCGCGATGGCGGTCCCGGACACGATCGAGACGTCGTGCTCCACCGACGGCCCGCCGAGAAGCACGACCACCGGGGGCAGGTCCGCGCCGTTCAGGACGGCCACGGCCAGTCCTCCCAGTCCCCGATGAACTGGACCTCGGGAACGAGCTCGATGCCGGTCCGGGCGGCCACCGCGGCACGCACGAGGTCACCCAGCCGACGCACGTCGGTGGCCGTCCCCTTCTGGTCGTTGACGATGAAGTTGGCGTGCTTCTCGGACACCACAACACCGCCCAGGCGGGTGCCCTTGAGCCCGGCCTCATCGATCAGCCGTCCGGCCGACTCGCCGCCGGGATTGCGGAAGTAACTGCCGGCCGAGGGGATACCCAGCGGCTGGTGCGTCTGGCGCCAGCGGCGGATCTCGTCGAGTCGTTCGCGGATGACGTCCGGGTCCGCGGTTGCGAGGCGGAACGTCGCCTCGAGGACGATCTCGGCGATCTCGCCTGGATGCTTGAATCGGCTGTCGCGATAGGCCAGGCCGAGCTCGCTGGCCTGGAGCACGGCTTCCACGCCTGAGCCATCGAGGACGCGAGCCGACTCGAGCACGCCGGCCATGTCCGATTCGTGGGCACCGGCGTTGGCCCAGACCGCGCCGCCCACGGATCCAGGAATGGCCAGACCGAACTCGAGGCCGGTCAACCCCGCCTTCTGGGTCTCCGTCGCGGCCCGGGCCATGGGCACCCCTGCCTCGGCCGTGTACCGGTCGCCATCGAGGTGCGAGCCTTCTGCCCGGTCCTGGATCACCAGACCGCGCACGCCGCGGTCGCTGATGACGACATCGCTCCCCCGCCCGAGCACGAGGTGCGGCAGCGAGCGCGTGCGCGCGAAACGAACCAGCGCTCGCAACTCGAAGGCGTTGTGGACCGTGGCGAAGAGGTCTGCCGGACCACCCACGCGCATCGTCGTGAAGCGCGCCAGCGGCTCGTCGCGCGAGGTCTTGACCCCGATCCGGCGCTGGATATCCGTGCCGATGACGATGGCATCGAAGACTGCCGGGGCGGTCATCCGGGCAGGCCTCGCGAGCGGCGCTCGATGCGGACCGGGTCCGGCCACGGCCGTCGTTCCGCAGCGGCCAGCACGATCTCGGCCACGGCATCGGCCGCGCCCGGTCGGCCGAGCTCGCGAGCTGCCGCGGACATCGCGAGGTGGCGGCCAGGATCATCGAGCAGGGTCGCGGCGTCCAGCAGCGCCACGGCGTCGAAGGCGTCGTCCTCGATCAGGCGAGCGGCTCCGGCCGCCACGAGCACGGCCGCATTGGCCCGTTGATGGCCGGCCGCGTGCGGGTACGGGACAACCACGATGGGCACGCCCAGCGCGGTCACCTCGGCCAGGGTGGACGATCCGGCCCGGCCCACGACGAGATCGGCCGAGGCCAGGGCGGCCAGCATGTCGTCGCGCAGGAACGGATGGGGCAGATACCGAGCGCGCCGATCCTCGGGCAGAGCCTCGCGGCCGGCCAGCGCCGCCGCGTAGCCGTCCTCGCCCGTGACGTGGACGACGGCGAGCCGCTCCACGAGTCGGGGCAGGGCCTCGGCGACCGCGGTGTTGAAGCGCCGGACCGCCTGCGAGCCACCGAACACGAGGAGCACGCGCACGCCGTCGGGGATGCCCATCCGTGCCCGGGCCGCCTCGCGGTCCACGTCCCGGGTGTCCCGGATCGGCGTGCCGGTGAGGTAGCACGGCCGATCTCCGGTCGATCCGGCGAGGGCGCTACAGGTGGCCTGGAACGAGACGACGAGGGCATCGGCCAACCGGGCCGTGGCGCGGACAGCCCGACCCGGGATCACGTTGCCGTCCCAGAGCACGACCGGGATGCCCAGCGGAGCCGCGGCGAGGAGCACCGGGACGGCCACGTAGCCACCGGTCGTGAAGATCGCATCCGGTCGCTCCCGGATGAGGATGACGGCGGCCTGAGGCACGGACGCGGCCAGCCGCAGCGGGTCCAGGATGGCGTGGCGATCAAGCTCGACGGTGCGCAGCGAGCGCAGGACCAGGCGGCGCATGCGCAAGCGCAGGCCGGCGGCCGGGACGATCGACGCCTCGAGGCCCCGGTGGCCGCCGAGCCAGTCGAGGTCAGCTCCGGGCGCGTGAGCGCGCAGCGAGCGGGCGACGGCCAGAGCCGGGTAGATGTGCCCGCCCGTCCCGCCGCCGGCGATCAGCAGTCGCATCGTCGTTCCAGGTCCCCTTCTCGATGGTCTCGCGCGAGATCGAGAGGAGGATCCCGACCGCCGCGAAGCTGATGATGAGCGATGAGCCGCCAGCACTCAGGAACGGGAGGGTGATCCCCGTGATGGGCACGAGCGTGACGACGACCGCGATGTTGATGAACGCCTGGATGCACAGCCAGCCGGTGATCCCGGCGGCCAGGAGCGCACCGAACGTGTCTGGGGCGGCCAGTGCGACCCGGACACCACTGTAGGCCAGCAGGACGAACAGCGAGATGACGATGACCGAGCCGATCAGGCCGAACTCCTGGCCGACCTCCGCGAAGATGAAGTCGTTGAAGGCGTTGGGGACCGCGACCTGGCTCTGGCCGAGGCCTCGCCCGGTGATCCCGCCGGAGCCCAGGGCGATCAGACCCTGGACAGTGTGGAAGCCAGCGCCGAGCGGGTCCGACCACGGGTCGAGCCAGGTCCGGATGCGATCCACCTGGTAGCCGCGCAGGCCCACGGCGATGGCCGCAAGGACCGCGCCCGAAACGATGATCCCGACGTGCAGGAGGTTCGCTCCGGCCACGAAGAACATCGTGAACGCGGTCAGCGCGATCACCGTGGTCGTGCCGAGGTCGGGCTCCTTGAACACCAGGTACGCGATCGGCGTGACGATGATCAGGAACGGGATGGTCCCGCCCCAAAAAGCGTGGACCCGCGTCCCGCGCTTGGCGAACCAGTGGGCGAGGTAGATCACCAGGGCAAGCTTGGCGATCTCCGCCGGGTGGATGGCCGGCAGCGGTCCGAGCCTGAGCCAGCGGGCGGATCCGCCGACCACGATGTTGAAGTCGGGCACGAACACCAGGACGAGCAGGCCGACGCTGACGACGAGGAACGGGATGGAGGCCAGACGCAGATAGCGATAGTCCACCCGGATCATGACGACCATCGCGATGATGCCCATGAGGGCCCACTGGATCTGCGGGGCCACGGTCGCGAACGGGTCCGCCTCGGACAGGTAGCCGCGCATCGCCGAGGACGAGAAGACCATCAGGATGCCGACCGCAGAAAGGGCGATGGCCACGACCAGGATCAGGTAGTCGGGTTTGTGCCGCTCACGCTGGAGGACCTGGGTCGGTGACTTCGCGGGTGCCCGGTTCGCGGTCCGGCGCTCGACCCCTGTGCGCTGTCGAGCGTCGTCCTCGGGATCGCTCGTGCGCCCGAAGCGCGGGATCGGCGGCGCAAGGTTCATCGGTCCCTCCCCGGTCGCGCGCGGCGGGCCGCGGCATGGACGGCGATCCTCGCGACCGCCGACTTGAAGGCCGCACCACGGGCGGCGTAGTCGCTGAACATGTCGAAGCTCGCAGCAGCCGGGCTGAGCAACACCGTGGCCGGGCCCGCCGCGGGACCCGAGACGCGGCGCAGCTCCCCGAGCGCATCGCGGGCGAGGGCATCCGCCAGATCGACCGCCTCGTCCATGGATGCCGCGGACTCGACGACCGCGAGACCGGCGTCGCGGAAGCGTTGGCCGAGGGCTGGACCGCTCTCGCCGATGACGACCGCGGCGATCGCCCGGGCCGCCACCGCCGGCCCGAGAGCGGCGAGGTCCACGCCCTTGTCGCGCCCGCCGGCGATGAGCACGATCGGGGCCTCGAAGGCATGCAGGGCCGCCACGACCGCATCGGGTTGGGTCCCCTGCGAGTCGTTCACGAAGCGCACACCGTCGATGAGCGCGACGGATTCCAGGCGATGCTCGACACCGGTGAAGCCTGCTGCCGCCTCGCGGATCGCATCGGGCGCGATGCCGAAGAGCAGCCCGACGGCGATCGCGGCGAGGGCGTTGGAGACGTTGTGGGCGCCCGGGATGGCGAGTTCGCCGACGGGCATGATCCGACCGCCCGGGCCGGTCGCGGCCGCTCCCCCACCCGCCAGCGGCAGGCGCACGACGCCGGCGGCCACGATCCAGCCGTCCACGACACCGACCCCGCCGGGCATCGGGCGCGCCCGCCGGTACATGATGGCCGGCGCTGCCCCGAGTCCGGCATAGGCCGCCACGACCGGGTCCTCGGCATTCAGGATGAGCGCTCCATCAGGATCAACGAGCTCGGCGAAGCGGCGCTTGACCCGCCGATAGGCCTCGAGCGTGCCGTGCCGATCGAGATGATCGGACGTGACGTTGGTGAAGGCAGCGACGGTGGTGCCCCGCGACAGCGTGGGCAGCTGCAACTCGGAGAGCTCGATCACGACGCGGTGGTCGCCGGTCAGCTCCGGGAGCCGCTCCACGATGGGCACGCCGATGTTGCCGCCCAGGACGGCCGGATGGACGGGGTCGGCGGCGAGGATCGCCGCGGTCAGCGCGGAGGTCGTGGTCTTGCCCTTGGTCCCGCTGACGCCGATCGTCGGGGCGGCGCACAGGCGCAGGAACAGGTCGGGCTCCGAGACCAGGGCCGGTGCCGACGGATCGCCACCCGAGCGCGCCGCGACCAGGGCCTGCAGCGCGGCCCGCAGGCGCGGTTCAGTCGTCGGGTAGTCGGGGTTGATGGAGGGCGATGTCGTGACCAGCGCAGCCCCGGCCCAGGTCGTGGCCGGATCCACGTCCGCGCCCAGAGCGAGCGTCACCGGCCGACCCTCGAGCGCCGCGATGGCCGCGCCGAGCGCATCGGCCGTCCGTCCGTCATAGATCGTGACCACCGCCCCAGCGTCGGCCAGGAAGCGCGCCAGGGCGATCCCGCTGCGGGCCAACCCGAGCACGGTGATCGGCCGCCCGGCGAGCGTGCCGGCCCGGACATCGGCCATGGTCAGCCGGTTGGGATCGATGGTCTGGGTCGGCTGCGGCGCAGTCACACCGGCCATCAGGCCAGTCGGTCCAGGGACGCGAGGAAGAGGGTGACGCCCAGCAGGGCGGCCAGGATCCCGACGATCCAGAACCGGATCGTGATCTTTTCCTCGTCCCAGCCGCCGAGCTCGAAGTGGTGATGCAGCGGGCTCATCCGGAACAGCCGTTTCCCGCCGCTCAACCGGAAGTACCCGACTTGCAGGATCACCGAGGCCGTCTCGACCACGAAGATGATGCCGATCAGCGGCAGGACCAGGATCTGGCCGGTGATGAGGGCGGTGACCGCGAGGGTGGCGCCCAGTGACAGGGCGCCCGAATCGCCGATGAAGATCTGGGCTGGATGGACGTTGAACCACAGGAAGCCGAGGAGCGCCCCGATGATCAGGGCGCACAGCAGGGCGAGATTCGGCTGGGCCGGCACGTTGAGCAGCGCGATGAGCATGAACGCCACGAACGCGATCGCGACCGTTCCGCCGGACAGGCCGTCCAGCCCGTCGGTCAGGTTGACCCCGTTGGCGGCCGCGACGATGGCGAAGGCGCCGAAGAGCACGTACAGCCACGGCTCGATGTGGACCGGGCCCCTGAATGGGACCGCGATGGCGGTGATGTCGTACGTGTCCTGGATCTGCCATGCCGCCACGAACGCCACGACCGTCAGCCAGATGAGCTTCTGACGGGCCTTGATGCCCTCGCCGGTCTTGGCATTCAGGTAGTCGTCGAACGCACCCAGGAGGCCGACCCCGGCAAGCGCGGCGAGCGGTGCAAAGGTGGCCGCGTCCGGCTCGCGCAGGAAGAAGTAGATGCCCAGCACGACGACCACGATCAGCAGGCCGCCCATCGTCGGCGTGCCCTCCTTGACGTAGTGGCTCTCCGGCCCCTCCTCGCGGATGCGCTTGCCGAAGCCGACGGCCTGGAGCAGCCGGATATACGAGGGCATCAGGATGACCACGAGGGCGAAGGTCAGGAGCAGGCCCTGGATGAGTTCGACCGCGGGGATCACGGGCCGACCTCGCCGAGTTCCAGGCGCAGGCCGTCAACGACCCGCTCGAGGGCGATACTCCGCGAGGCCTTGACCAGGATCGTATCGCGGTCGCGCAGGCGCGGTCGCAGGGTGTCGAGCGCCGCGTCCGCGTCGGGAACCAGGTGGATGCGCTCGGCTGGCAGGCCGTGAGCGAGCGCGCCATCGACGATGCCCCGGGCGTCCGCGCCGACGACGATGAGCAGATCGACGATGTCGGCTGCGGCCGCCCCGACGGCGACGTGCCCCGACTCGTGGTCGTCGCCGAGTTCCAGCATCGTGCCCAGGACCGCGACTCGTCGGCCGGGCAGGCCCGCCAGCACGTCCAGGGCAGCCCGGACCGAGGCGGGCGAGGCGTTGTACGAGTCGTCGATGACCATCGCGCCACGAAGACGGACGAGGGCCACCCGATGGTCCGCCGACCATCCGCCCTGGAGCCCCGCGACGATCGTGTCGAGGTCGAGTCCCGCGGCGATCCCCACGGCCGCGCCCGCCGCGGCGTTGTGCACGGACAGTCGCCCGAGACCGCCGATGGCGACCTGGCGCGTCCCGCTCGGGGTGCGCAACCGGAAGCGCATCCCGGCGAGGCCGGCTGAGACGACCTCGTCGACGCGCACGTCCGCCCCGTCCCCGAAGCCGTAGCGCAGCACGCGCGCCGCGGTCCGTCGGTCCATGCGGGTCACGATGGCGTCGTCGGCGTTGAGGATCGCCACGCCGTCGCCGGGCAGCGCCTCGAGCAGCTCGCCCTTGGCAAGCTCCACGGCGGCCAGCGATCCGATGCGCGACAGGTGGACGGGCTGGACGGCGGTCACGACCCCGATGGCTGGCCTCGCCATGGCCGCCAGGTAGGCGATCTCGCCACCGACGTACATGCCCATCTCCAGGACCGCCGCGGCATGTTCGGGGCCGAGCCGGAGAAGGGTCAGGGGCACGCCGATCTCGTTGTTCTGGTTGCCCTGCGAGCGCAGGGTCGGTCGATCGGCGGCCAGGACAGCCCCGGCCGCTTCCTTGGTGCTGGTCTTGGCGATACTGCCGGTCACGCCCACGACCAGCGCATCGAACCGTCGCCGCCAGTCGGTGGCGACGGCACCCAGCGCGGCCAGGCCATCCCCGACCCTGATCACGGTCACATCACCGAGCGCAGCCGGATCGACCGGTGGTCGGGTCACGAGGATCGCCGCAGCGCCCCGAGCGATGGCATCGAGGACGTGATCGTGGCCATCCGTGCGCTCGCCGGGCAGGGCCACGAACAGGGCGCCCGGCAGGACCTCGCGGGAATCCACCGCGCCGCCCCTGATGGGTCGGTCGGATCGAGCGAGGAGCTGGCCGCCGGTCAGGCGGACCAGGTCGTCAGCGCTGAACGCCGGCCCGGTCGCAGCCGGGCGCAGCTCGGACGACAGTTCGGCGTCGGACACGTCGCCGAGTCTGGCATGGTCGCCCATCAGCGGTCGTCCGTGACGGGCATCGTCGCGGGTTCGCGGTCGGGCAACAGGTCCGGCGTGGCCACCGCGTTCGTGGCGATGCGCTGGAAGAGCTCGAAGGACATGACCGGCATCTCGAGCATCCCGACCTGGGCGGTGGTCAGCGTGCCCTCTTCGATGCGCAGCGCGATGACGAGATCGGGGACATCCGGGTCGCGTCCGACGTAGCCGACGAAGGAGTAGTTGAAGAGGTTGACCTTCCACCCGCCACGACCTCCGTAGGCCGTGCTGTCCCAGATCTGGGCGGTACCCGTCTTGCCGCCAACGTGGTACCCGGGCACGAGCGTCCGTTCGCGGTAGAAGGGCACCTTGTCGATGACGTGGCCCATCATCCCGACGAGCGTGGACGACACGTCCGCCGAGATCACCTGGCCGCGCTCGACCGGCGTCGTGTCAGTGGTCCCGACCGAACCGACGACCCGCGGCGTCACCAGCTTCCCGCCATTGATCATCGCGGCGTAGGACGTCGCGAGCTGGATCGGAGTGACCGCGATGCCCTGGCCGAAGGCCCCGTTGGCGAGGTCGATCTCGCGCCATGGGGTGATGTCCGGGTCACGCACCAGCCCGACCGACTCGCCGGCCACATCGATGCCGGTGAGAGCGCCGAAGCCGAGGTCTCGCCACATGCCGTGGAGCAGCCCGGACGATTGCCCGAGCGTCGAGCCGAGGCCCAACGCGACCTTGGCCGCGATCACGTTGCGGGAGTAGGCCACGCCGTCCTCGAAGGTCATCCAGCCTTTGCCCTTGCGGTCAGCATTGTCGATCTTGGTCCGGCCGCCATCGAGCTTGAGCGTGCCCACGTCCTTGATCCTGGTCATGCGCGTGACGGTGCCCGCTTCGAGGGCCGCGGCCGCCGTCATCATCTTGAACACGGAGCCTGGCTCGTAGACGTTGGCCACGATCGGATCCACGAACCGGCCCGGGGCATCGGCGGCGATCGTCGCGTACTGGTTGGCGTCATACGAGGGATAGGTTGCCATCGCGTAGATCTCGCCGGTGTACGGATCCATGACCACGGCGGAGACGCTCCTGGCCACGTCGTTGAGCGCGGCCGACAGCAGGTCGTTCTCCAGGGCGAGCTGGAGCCCGGCGTCGATGGTCAGGCGCAGGTCCTCGCCGGACACGCCGACGGCCTCCACGATCGCCGTGTCCAGGAGCGGCCGTCCGTAGGCGTCTCGCTGCGCGACCACGATCCGGGGCTCGCCGGCCAGTGCCGACTGGTAGTAGCCCTCGACGCCGTACTGACCGGCGCCCTCGCGGTTCACGAAGCCCAGCAGGTGCGCGGCGAGCGTCGTCTCGGGGGCGCCACCGCGCTGCGGGTAGACCCGCTCGGGCTCCGCCTCCAGGGTGATGCCCACGATGCTCCGCTCACGGCCAAGGCGACGGACGCGATCGGCCAGGTCGGGCGTGATGCCGCGAGCCAGGATGACATAGGGTCGACCGCTGGCGAGTCGCTCCCGAAGCGTGGCCGCGGCCACGTCGTCGAGCTCGAGCAGGTCCACCAGCGCGTCGCCCGTCGCGCGGCGCTCGTCGCGGCTCAGCTTGTCGGTCGCCGCGACCAGGCGGTCACGCTCCACGGTCGTGGCCAGGAGCACCGTGCCCGTGCGGTCGTAGATCTCGCCCCGGCGCGTCGCGACCTCCGTCCGGATGGTGGTCTGGGCAAGGGCGAGATCGGTCATCTCCGCCCCGCGCACGACCTGCCAGTACGCAGAGCGCACGACGAGCGCGGCGCAACCCAGGACGAATACCGCCAGCAGGACCAGCAGCCTGGTTCGCGAATCCGTGCGGCCCATCATCGGCACCGTTGGGTCGATCTATCGAGCCGGCAGGACGATCGGCTCGTCCAGTTGTCCAAGGCCCGCGTCGATGCCGAGCTTGCGCACGGCAGGCTCGCGCCCGAGGCGGTGGAGATCCGACTGCAACTCGCCGACAGCGGCGTCGAGCCTGCCGCGCTCCAGCTGTAGGCGACCGATGTCGTAGGTCGTGGCCGACACACCGACCTTCTGGGCGAGGAAGAAGAACGAGAGCATGAAGGTCACGACGATCACGCCGAGGACGAGGGCCAGCCGGTTCGGGCCGCGCTGGGCGCGGACCGCCGCCCGGGCTCGCCGACGGGGCAGCACGACCCCGTGGGTGGCGCGCGGCGCAGACCCAACCCTGGGCAGCCGTGGAAGCGCGATGGTGCGCGGGCGGGCGCCCTCGTAGACGGCCATCCCCTACTCGCCGGACGCGAAGCGGAAGCGCGGGGCGCGCGGATCGAGGAAGGCGAACGGATCGGCCGGGGCGCCGGTCCCCCAGTCGTCGAGCTCGAATCCGGCGGCGTCCGCGTGCTGGCCGCGGTCGCTGCGCTCGCGCACCTCGTGCTGGCGTCGCCCATAGGTCCTGCGGCGGCTGGATTGGTGGCGCTTGCTCATGGGGGCTCCTCCTCGCGGATCCGATGGACCGCCTGGGTCAGGCGGCTAGACGTTCGGCAGCGCGCAGTCGCGCGCTGCGGGCTCGGGGGTTGGCCTCGACCTCGTCGGCGGTCGGGGTGATGGACGGCCGGGTGAGCATCCGCAGGCGCGGGTTTCGCCCACACACGCAGATCGGCACCTCGGGCGGGCACACACAGCCGCGCCGTTCCGCGGCGATGAAGCGCTTGACGATCCGGTCCTCCAGCGAGTGGTAGCTCAGGACCACGAGGCGACCACCCGGGCGGAGCAGTTCGAGCGCGCCGGTCAGGCCCTCCTGGAGTGCCTCCAGCTCCTCGTTGACCGCGATGCGCAGCGCCTGGAAGACGCGCGTCGCTGGGTGTGTCCGGCGGGGCTGCCGCGGATTCGGCGGGGCGACGAGCTCGATCAGGGCGGCCAGTTCCTCAGCCGTCCGGAGCGGGGCAGTTCGCCGCGCGTCCACGATGGCCCGGGCGATGCGGCCGGCCCTGGGCTCCTCGCCGTAGCGGCCGAAGAGCGCAGCGAGCTCCTTCGCATCAAGCGTCGCGATGAGCTCCGCGGCCGGAACCCCACGACGCGTGTCGAAGCGCATGTCCAGCGGACCGCCGGCCCGGAAACCGAAGCCCCGCTCCGTGTCGGCAAGCTGGTAGCTCGACAGCCCGAGATCGAAGAGCGCTCCGTCCACCTGGCCGAAGCCGGCCGCGGGGGCGATCTCGCGCAGCTCGCGGAAATTGGCCTGGCGGGTCACCAGGCGGTCGCCGAATCGGGGCTGGAGGCGATCGACCACTCTGGCGATGGCCGCCCCGTCGGCGTCGAGACCGAGGAGGCGACCATCAGGGTCGGTCGCCTCCAGGATCCGCTCGGTGTGCCCACCGCCGCCGAGGGTGGCATCGATCTGGAGACTTCCCCGGGCAGGCGCGAGCATCGAGATGACCTCCTCCGCCATGACCGGGGTGTGCCCAGTCTCCATTTCTCCTCCACCGTTCGACGATCGGATCCCGAGCGGATCCTGGAAGCGCATGTAGTGCGAGCTAGATCCCAAGGCCACTGAAGGCCCGGCTCAGCTCGTCGGGGTCGTCGAGGGTCCGGCGGTAGCCGTCCCAGGTCGCCGGTTCCCAGATCTCGATGTGATCGCGCAGGCCCACGACGACGGCCTCGCCGCCAAGGCCGATGCCAGCGCGCAGAAAGGCCGGCACCAGGATCCGTCCCTGCCGGTCCAGCTCGACCTCCGATGCGCCGCCGTACAGGAAGCGCGAGAACAGTCGCCCGTTGGCGTCAGTCAGAGGCACCGCCTCGACCTTCTCCGAGATCCGCGCCCAGCCCTCGGGCGTATGCACGGCCAGGCAGGACTCCATCCAACGCGAGACGACGGCTCCGGCGTCCAGTCGGGCGCGGAACTTCGCGGGGACGGCGATGCGTCCCTTGTCGTCCACCGTGTGCCGGTACTCACCCGTGAACACCCGTCGGGTTCCCTCGACTGCCTGGGGCTTGGGGCTTGGGGCCTCGGCCCCTGCATGGCGGGTGACGGGTCCCCGGCCGGCG
>JANOTJ010000151.1:0-2872 GCA_031416295.1 Chloroflexota bacterium | reverse complement strand
GAAGGCGCTGGCGCTCTCGTTGTCCGCTGCCCCGGCAGCGGAATCGGCGACGGCGCTGCAAATCGCGGTAGCCGTGAGGGAGACCGACTTCGGGATCTGGAGCATCGGCATGCTCGTCTTCTTCGGGGCGACATTCGCCTGTTTCGGCGCCGCCGTCACCGCCAGCCGGCGGTTTCCCGGCTGGTTCGGGTGGATCGCCGTCGTTGGCGCGGGCGGATCCGCGGTCGCTGCCGTTCTCCAGATCGCCGCCAACAGAGAGGTACAAACGGCGGAGACCATATTCCTTGGCGCGTCCCTGCTTCTCACGTTGTGGACCCTCGCCCTGGGTGTCTGGATGTGGCGTGGGCTCGGGGAACCTACCGGTTCGCGCGCGGTCGCTCGCCTGACATGGGTGTGACACTCACGGCAATGTCGCCCGACCCGTAGCCCGCCCGGAGCGCCCGAGTTCACCGGCGGCGAACGAGGCGAAACTGAACGGCGAGAGCGAGGACCCGTGAGGATCGCTCGGTGAGAGTTGCCTCGCCCAGATAGGACAACAGACTCCCGCGGTCATCGCCCTCGTGTTCGCCACGGGCCTGATAGTGGGCATTCGCTCCTGAGTTCAGCGATCGCCCGGCATTCTTCTTCGCACCTAGTGGGACGAGACGGCACCGCTTGCCTGACCCACCGGGTCAGCATCAGTCCTTTGGAAACCCTCCGTCCTGCGCCATGTGAAACCGGTAACGCGCCTCCTCTTCTGCGCGGTCCGCGTCCAGCACAGTCTGTTCCGCTCGCGCCTGGTCATCCTCCGTTGTCGTTGCAGCGAGTTGAGCCGCGTCGGCGGCCTGGCTCGCGGCGGTCTTGGCGCGCTCGGCGGCGTCCTTGGCTCGAGCGGCTGCCTCCGTCGCCTCCCGAGCGGCTGATTCCGCCTCCACAGCCGCTTCCTCGGCGGCCGCGGCCGCAGTGACTGCCCGCGCGGCGACCGACGCCGCTTCGTGCGCGGCCAACGAATCCCGTTCTGCCGAGCGCCAATCCGCGAGCAGTTCAGATGCGGAACCGTGCTCCGCGTTCCCGCCCTTCTCCACGCTTGACACTCTCCGTTCTCAGGATCGCGGGCCCGTCGGCTGCACGCGTGCACGTTCCGCCTTAAGGTCGCGAGCCGGCTGCTGACGTTGATCGGGAACGGCGAGCCAACGCTGGACGCTGGTCGCGACATCTATAATCCAGTCGAGATGACTTGGCTGCTCCCGAGTGTGCGGATGTGTCGCTGTGTCGTCTGTACTGCACCGGACATACGACGCTAGGTCATCTTGACATGAGCACAGTCAAAGGCACCAGTGGGCTTGACATCGACCCGCGCGCAAATCGCTTGCTGCGGGGGCTGCCCGAGGGCGAGCTCAAACGAATCCGTCCCGCCCTCGAACGCGTACATCTGCCGCGGCCGACGGAGCTGGAGGGCGCGAACGAGGAGATCCGTTTCGTCTACTTCCCGACCACGGGCGTGGCGTCCATCGTTGCCATCGATGAGAGCGGTGAGTCGGTGGATACGGCCATGATCGGCAGGGAGGGAATGACGGGTCTCGCGGTCTTTCTGGGCACTGGCCAGTCGCCGGTCCGGACCATCGTCCAGGTGCCAATGACGGGACTGCGGATGGAATCGGGTGCCCTGCGGGAAGAACTCGAGCGCGGTGGCCGGCTCGTCACGCTCCTGCGGCGGCACACCCAGGTCGTGATGATCACCATGGCCCAATTGATCCTTTGTAATCGGATCCATCGGCTGGATCAAAGGGCGGCGCGCTGGCTGCTCCAAGTCGACGACCGAGTCGATGAGGCGCCGTTCGATGTGACGCAGGAGTTTCTGGCGCAGATGATCGGCGTTCAGCGTCCGGCCCTCTCGGTCGCTATGCGCCAGTTCAAGGATGCGGGCCTGGTCCGCTACGCGCGTGGGCAGATCAGCATCGCCGACCGCGACGGACTGCTGGCAAGGTCGTGTGGCTGTACCAACGTCATCGCCGCCGAGGCGAGGCGGCTCGATGAAATACTTGAGCGCGCCGAGGGCGCGGGCGCCTGACTATCGGCCTGATGCCGACTCGCCCATGTCGGCCAAGCCGACTGAGGGTGAGGCCCGGCCGCCTGACGAGCCGGCTCGTCAGGCCATTGACGATGGCACCGATCCGCGGCCTGGCAGCGCGGTGCCTCAGCCGCCGGATCGACGACGCAGTGCCCGTTGTGCTCCGTCGAAACCGAGTGCGAGCAGGACCGTGATCGCGGCGGCGGCGGCGAGTGCCGCGATCGGCAAGCCCTCGACCTGCCCCGCGACGCCCAGGCGCGTGTCCGAAGCGGGGGGAGTGATCTGCGAGGTCGTACCGCCGACGGCCGCCTTGGTTGGCCGCGGGGTGGCGGCGACTGCCGCCCCCGGCTTCGCTGGCGCGGGGGTCGCGGCGACTGCTGCTGCCGTGACCGTGATCGTCCCGGCCTGGCCCACGCCTCCGGCGGCGCCATGGTACTGGCAATAGAAGGGGAACTTGCCCACCTTCAGCAAGACGAGCGATTTGGTCTCCCCGACCTTGATGAGGCCGGTGTCGAATGAGCCGTCGTCGGCGGTCGCCGTGTGCGGGAATGTGCTTGTGTTCTTGAACATCACCTTCGAGCCCACCTCATGGGTGAGAGTCGCAGGGCTGAAGGTGCTGGCGAGCGTCTCGACAGTCACGGGCGCGGCCGCGGCAACGAGCGCCGGACCGATGCGCACAAGGGCGAGGCCGAGAGTGACGCCCACGCCAGTAAGTCGGAGGGCGGCTCGATGGCCGATGGGCCGAGAAGACGACATGCGAGATGCTCCTTTCGTGAGGTTGTCCTTATCCGAGGTGACGCCCACGCCGGTTGACCGGAGGGC
>JANOTJ010000150.1:0-2248 GCA_031416295.1 Chloroflexota bacterium | reverse complement strand
TGGTCGGCGACGGTCCGCACCGTGCCCTCGCCTTGAGACCACACGATGCGCATGATCGACGCGCCGAGCGGGCCAAGCACGCCTTCGATCTTCGGGTCGACACCAAGGCCGCGCTCAAGAGGGGTCATCGAGCGCGAGGATAGCGCACCGGTCGGGCGGACACGCGCTGATCGGGTGGATCCGGCGCGTCCGTGGGCGAGACCCAGGTCATCCATGTCGTGGATAGCTGCGAATAGGGAAGTATGGACGCACCTGACCCCGATGAACCCTTGACTCCCCGTTCAGTCGGACCTGGCAACCGCACCCGCGTGGTCCGCCTTGTCCTCGCCGTGTCCGTATTGATCGCACTGGCCGTCCTCGGAGGGAAACTGGCGAACGCACCGTCGTCCCCGGAAGCTTCCGCCGGATTGAACCTGCTCCAGGGTCGCGCTCCGACGGCGCGACCATCCGGTCCGGATGCAGGCTCGGTACCTGTGGTGAACGCCGGAGAGCGCTCGCTCGCCGAGATCAAGCGCCTGCTGGCGGAGCTCGAGGCCGCTCCCGAGTCAGGTGAACTGTATCGGGACCTCGGGTTCGTGTACCTGCAGCGGGCCCGCGACACGGGCGACCCGTCGTCCTACCCATCGGCCCAAGAGGCCTTCAGCCAAGCATCGCAGCGACTGCCCGACGACCCTCTGGTTCTCGTCGGGCAAGGCGGGCTCCAGCTCGCCCGCCACGAATTCGCGGAGGCCTTCGATACAGGTTCAACCGCGCTGGAGATCTCACCGGGCTTTCCGTCCGCCCAGGCAGTGGTGGTCGACGCCCTGGTCGAGCTTGGGCGGTATGAGGAAGCGTTGTCTGTTGCGGAGGAGCTGCTCCTGGACGACAGTCTGCCGGCCTGGAACCGGACCTCGTACCTCCGCGAACTTCACGGCGACCTTCCTGGAGCGCTCGCCGCGATGGAGGAGGCTGCCGTCCGAGGTGGCGTCGTGCCTGAGAACGTCGCGTTCACCTTCACCCTGGTCGGCACGCTCAATGCGTATGTGGGGCGAGCCGATCGCGCCACGCTCGTGTACGACAAGGCGTTGCAGGCGTTCCCAGGATACGGGCCTGCCTACGCGGGAAAGGCGCGCCTGGCCATCGCACGAGGCGACCTTGCCAAGGGCGCTCTGTTGTTCGAGAAAGCCGTCGCGATCCTTCCACTGTCCGAATACGTGATCGGGCTCGGCGAGACCCAGGAGGCCTCAGGAGACCTTGAGGCGGCGCGCAGGACGTACGAGTTGGCCGCGTTCCAGATCGAGCTCTTCCAGGCGAATGGCGTCGTCGTCGACGTGGAACTCGCGCTGTTCGCGGCCGATCACGGGGACCCTGCTGAGTCCCTTGAGTACGCGCGGGCGTCGTATGCCGACAGACAGAACGTCAAGACGTCAGACACGCTCGCCTGGGCCTTGTATCGGAGTGGCCAGCTCGATGAGGCGGCTCGGTACTCCGCCGAGGCGCTGCGCCTTGGAAGCAAGGATCCCCTGTTCCTCTACCACGCGGGAGCGATCGCGGCCGCACGTGGGGAGGCATCGTCCGCTCGCGCCTTGCTCACAGAAGCGCTCAAGATCGACGCCGGATTTTCGGCGACCGGAGCGGCCGACGCGAGATCGATCCTCGACAGCCTCAAGTGACGAGATACCGGCGCGACGCCTGAGTCGTGGTCGCCGCCTCGGAATCGACCATGGTGTATACGCCGATAGAGTGATGTATACTTCGTCGATGAAGCGACTGCAGATCTACATCGACGAGGATCTCGACGCCGAGCTCGATCTTCGATCGCGGCGCGAACGCCGATCCAAGGCTTCCATCATCCGGGATGCCGTGCGACGGGAGATCCTGCCAGCCGATCGGTCGGCGGATGTCGAGGCCCTCGACGCCTGGATCGGCGGGTCGAGCGGCGAGGTCGGCGACATCGATGCGGTCGTCTACGACCGATGAGGTTCGTCGACACCTCGTTCTTCGTCGCCTTGCGCATGCGCGACGACCGGAACCATGCGGAGGCGGAGCGGATCTGGCGGGCGGATCACGGCGCTCTGCTGACGTCCAACCACGTGGTCGGGGAGACGTGGACGTTCGCGCGAAGGCGGCTGGGGCACGCGGTCGCGGTCGAGTTCCTGGATCTCGTCGAACGGTCGGCCCGGCTCCTCGTCGAACCGGTGGACTCGGACCTCGAGACCGAAGCGTGGGCGTGGCTGCGTCGCCATGACGAACGAAGCTACTCGTTCGT
>JANOTJ010000149.1:0-12355 GCA_031416295.1 Chloroflexota bacterium | reverse complement strand
ACCGGCGCCGCTGCCTGCGCGAGCCCCGTGGACGATCGACGGACGGTCCGCCTGGACGGCGCACCGTGGACCGTGCTCCGGGCCGGCGACGACGGGATGCGCGCTCGCACGGACTTTGACGGCGCCGACGGGATGCTCTTCGACCTCGAGCGCGAGACCGACCCGTCGGCCGTCATGTTCGTCATGGACGGCGTCCTGTTCCCGCTCGACATCGCCTGGTTCGCGGCCGACGGCCGGCTCGTTGGCACGACCTCGATGCCCCTCTGCTCGACCGATCCGTGCCCGCGCCACGCGGCGCCCGCGCCGTTCCGCTGGGCACTGGAGGCGCCGCTCGATGCGTTCGCCGATCTGGAAAGGGCCGCCGGCGACGTCCGGCTCGACGTCCCGGACTGACCGCCGCGGTCAGGTTCCCGGCAGCTCCGGTGGGACATGGGTGCGCAGGAAGCGCAGGGTCCGCTCGAAGGCATCCCGGCGGTTCTCGCGACGCTCCCAGCCGTGGGCCTCGTCGTCGTACCACTGGACCTCGTAGGTCTTGCCCTCGATCTCCAGGGCCTCGACCATCTTTTCCGTCATGAGCGGCACGACGCGCTTGTCCTTGCGGCCGTGGAGGAGCAGGACGGGCGCCTCGATGCGCTCGGCGCGGTACACCGGGGAACCTCGGCGGTAGACCTCGCTGCGGGCCGGATCGTCCGGATGACCCATCTGTCGCTGGAGATCCAGGCGGCCCGGTCGGTCGCCCCGGCGGAAGCTCTCGGCGATGTCGGAGTCGCCGTACATGTCCACCCCGGCGGCCCACAGATCGGGCTCTTCCACGAGGGCGGACAGGACCATGTAGCCGCCATACGAGCCACCGTAGATGGCCAGCCGACCATCCGACCAGGGCTGCGCCTGGACCCACCGTGCCGCATCCACGAGGTCGTGGACATCGGCGTGCCCCCACTCGTCGTGGTTTGCCTGGCGGAACGCCCGACCGTAGCCCGTGGAGCCCCGGAAATCCACGTCGAGGAAGGCGTAGCCCTCCTGGGCGAGGAGCAGGCGGAACGGGCTGAAGGCACGGTAGGCCTGCCAGGTCGGGCCGCCGTGCGGGTAGATGATCGTGGGCACACGCCGACCGCCGCGCTTGCCGGTGCCCGCCGCCGGACGCCACAGGGTGCCTTCCACGCGCAGCCCATCGCGAGCATCGAGGGCGACCCGCTCGCCGGCCGCGACCCGGCCCGGCGCGAGAGCCGATGCCAGGACCGCCGGCCGCGAATCGGTGACCTGGCGGGGCCTCGAACCCTCCGGCGCCACGCCCGGGACCGGCAGCAGCCACAGGTCCTGGGGCCGCGTCTCGCTCTCGCCGACGGCCGCGATCCAGGCGCCGTCGGCAAGCCATCCGACCGACCGCCACACGCCGTCCCAGGGCGAGATCCGGCTGGCCGGGCCGACGGCCCCCGAAAGGCTGACCGTGCGCGGCGTCCTGGGTGGTCGGCCGCGCCCGCGCTTGGGCGGGACGGCTTCGCCGAAGGCACGGACGACCAGGTCGATGAAGCCGTCGTGGACCTCGATGTAGACGACCCGCGCGTCGTCCGGCGAGGGCAGCGCCTGGTAGCCGACTCCGCCCGATGGCTCGCCGTGCTCGCGTCCGCCGTCGGTCAGCACGAACCGATCCCGGCCGTCGGCGGAGCGGCGCACGACCTGGAACCAGCCATCGGCATCGGACACGTAGACGAGCGATCCGTCGGGCATCCAGGTGGGCCCGGCGTCATGGCTGCGCTCGCCGGCAACCGTCTCGAGCGGACCGCCGTCCGTGTCCACGATGGCGATCTGCGAGGTCGTCAGGTCGTCCGGCTGGAGCTGCGCGCCGATCGCCAGCCGACGACCGTCAGGCGACCAGGCGAGCGCCTCGACATCGACGCCGGTCGGGCTGACGGCGCGCGCGACCGGTGTCTTCGGGTCGCGCGACGGCCGGCCGCGCCGGGGCACGGGCGCCTCGATGACGAAGACCTGCGACCAGCCACGACGCCGCGACAGGAAGGCGAGGCGACGCCCATCGGGCGACCAGCGCGGCGTCGTTCCGCCACCGGGCTTGCCGACCACCCGGATCAGGCGCGACCCGTCACCGTCCACGATCCAGATCTCGTCCTCGCGCACGAACGCCAGGCGACGACCGTCCGGTGACCACTGCGGATCGCTGACCGGCTTGTCCGACGCGGTCAGCTGCACCGCGGGCGATCCCGCGCCCCGCAACGAGTAGGTGAAGAGCTGGCGCGCGCCGGCGGCCTCTGCGGTGTAGGCGACGACGCGGTCACGCGGATGGATCCGGAACTCGCGTGGTGATTCGACGGCCACGATCGCCTCGATCGTCAGGGCGCCCGGCCGTGCCTCGATCGTGGGCGCCATCAGGCCGAAGCTCGAGGCGAGTCGACGCACCACGGCCCGAGCATGGCCAGGTGCTTGCGGACATGCCCGTGCAGGCAGTCATGGACCCACGACCAGCCGTCCGGCGAGCGCAGCTCGTCCACGGACATCGTGGCCACGGCCGCGAGCAGGGCGGCCCGTGTCGCGTCGTAGCGCGCGAGGACCTCGTCGCGAGCCATGCCCCGGGTGCGCTCCGCGTGCCGCTCGTTCCAGGCGTCCACTCCCTCGTCCGGATCGGACAGCCAGACGCCCTCACGCCGATACGTCTCGATGGCCCGGACGCACTCGATCGCCCAGTCGGCAAGGTGACCGACATGATCACCGAGTGTCCAGCCGATTGTCGGCTCCCCGACCGTCCAGTGCTCTGCCGGCACGGACCGGATGAGGGCGTCGAACTGGGCCGCGATGAGCGTTTCCTGGGCAAGGAAGCCGTCATGGTCCGCGGCCCGCGGATCGGCGACGAACGGATCGCCATCGGTCTGACGGGCGCGCAGTCCAGCGGTCCACGGTTCGATGACCGCCAGGTGGTCGAGGTAGTGGCCGTGCAGGGTCATGTACAGCCAGCCCCAGGCCTCGTGGCTGCGCAGCACCTCCCCGGGCAAGTCGCGCACGAGTGCGAGGAGCCTCGGGCGCGCCGCCCGCAGGCGCGCCTCGATGACCGTGGCCGTCATCGTCGTCCAGGGCGCTCGCCGGCGCTCGTTGTAGCGATCGAAGTCGCCGCCGTCGTAGTCGTCGTCGGAGGGCCAGTGGCCGGTATCGATGGCCCTGCGCACGTAGTCGATGGCGAGCTCCTGCCAGTCCGCGACATGGCCGACGTGCTCGGCCAACGACCAGTCGGGGCCGCCGGCATCCGAGGGCGCGGCCCCGGGAAGGTGCCACGCGGCGTCGTCCAGGCCGGCCCACGAGGCGCGCAGCCGATCCCACAGGGCAGCCTCGTCGGACATCACGTCACGATCGGGCGCGCGGTAGTCCAGGGCGCGGATGTCGGCGAGGGCCGCTGTTCGCAGGTCAGCTCCCGGGCTCGCGTCGGTCGTGGTCCCGGTCATCGGCCGGTGGTCGTCCCGCGCTCCACGTCGAGGCTCGACTCCAGCTGGGCGCCGAGTTCGACGGTCCGCCGGAATGCCGCCCAGACCGCTTCCGACATGACCGTTCGGAGGCGCCCCGACTCGAGCTCGTGCAAGGCCGCCGCGGACGTCCCGCCGGGGCTCGTGACCATGTTCCGGAGCTCCGCCGGATGCAGGCCCGACTGCTTGGCGAAGAGGGTGCTGCCCTCCAGCGTCTCGATGACCAGGTCGTGGGCGATGTGACGCGGGAAGCCGAGGTGCACGGCCGCATCGATGAGCGCTTCCATGACGAGGAAGACGTAGGTGGGGCCGGTGCCGCTCACCGCGGTGGCCATGGCCACCATCTTCTCGTCGTCGACCTCGAGCTGGACGCCCAGGGACCCGAGCAGGGCCGCGGCCTGCGCTCGCTGTTCCGCGGTCGTCTCGGGGGTCGCGTACCAGACGGTCATGCCCTTGCCCAGGCGCGCCGGCGTGTTGGGCATGCTGCGCACGACCTGATCGTGGCCGAGGATGCCCGTCAATGCCTTCGTCGTGGCGCCCGCCAGCACACTCAGGACGAGCTGCCCGCGCTGGAGCGCAGGGCCGATCTCCCGCCCGACCTTCTCCAGCATCTGGGGCTTGATGCCCAGCAGGATGACATCGGCCCCAGAGATGGCCTCGATGTTGGTCGTCACGGTGCGGATCCCGTACTCGCGCTCGAGCGCTTCGCGGCGTTCCTGGCGCGGGTGGCTGGCCACGACCTGGCCGGGCGCCACCAGCTCGCCGCGCAGCAGACCCGCGATCATGGCCTCGGCCATGACCCCGGACCCGACCGTCGCGATCGTGGACGTTGACAGGGGGGACATCGGGCCGAGTATACGGGGCGGTGGCAGCCGAGCCCGGTCACCCACACCGCGACGGGGCGAGCGGCCGGCGGCATTCGCTGTTAGGTCAAGGCGATCCGGTCGCCGAGGCGATCCCGGTCGCAAGCACGAGGAAGCGCCCAGGCGATGTGATCTCCACGTCGGTCAGGCCTGCGCCGATCAGGGCCGATCCGACCGTGGCGGCGTCCGCGAATCCGGACTCCTGCGGCCCGGCGCCCTCCAGCGCGTCGATGACCACGAGCCGACCGCCCGGTCGGAGCCACGCGTGCGCGGCCTCCACGGCTCCAGCGAGATGCCCCGGCGCCAACCGACCGAACCAGGTCGAGGCGAGCACCACATCAACGGACCGTTCGGGAGCCGCCCAGGGATCGCGCACGTGCAGGTGGGCCCGAAGCTCGTGGGCGACGAGTCGTTCACGAGAACGGTCGAGGGCCTCGGAGGAGCGATCGTACAACGACAGCTCGCCCTTCGAGGCGAGGAGCGGTGCCCACCAGCCCGTGCCCGCCTCGAGTTGCACGATCGCGCCCGACAGCGGCAGCGCATCGAGCCAGCGCCCGGCGGCGTCGAGCTCGGCGAGGAATGCCGCGTCGTGGATCGGACCACGGCTGGCCGGACCGAGCCGCAGGTACCAATCGTCATCGATCGGCACGCTCGCCACCGGCGGCGATGGCGGCGCCGAAGCCGGCGGGGCCGGCAGGGCCGAGGCCGCCCGACCAGCCGGGGCCGCTGGGGCCGCCGCGCTTCGCTCCGTCAGCGCCTGGCGCAGCCGGAACCGCAGGAAATTGTTCTCGCCGGCCTTGCCGATGCATGACGGACAGAGCTGTGCCCAGCCCTCCAGGTCGTCGGGCGAACGGGTGCTGTGGGCCGTCCCGCACCACAGGCAGGCGAACGACGCGCGGAACGGCACGGGGCTCCGGCGCCGTCAGTCCACCGGGGTCCAGCCGCCCGGTGGGGCGATGTCCCGGAAGCCGTTGGGGTCCATGACCTCGGCCAGCAGCTCGATGCCGTCGATGACCCGCGGTCCCGGCCGCGAGAAATAGGCGGACCCGTCGAGCGCCAGCACCGCGCCGTGCTGGACCGCGCGCAGGTCGCGGTACCACTCCGGGCGGGCCGTCCGTCGCCATTCCTCGACGGTCTCGGCGAGGTGATAGCCGCAGGGCATGAGGAACAGGATCTCGGGGTCCACATCCCGGACCGCGTCCCAGGTCGTCTCGCGCGAGCGTTCGCCGTCCGCGCCAAGGAGGTCCCAGCCGCCGGCCCGACGGATCTGTTCGGGGACCCAGTGGCCCACGGCGAAGGGCGGGTCGAGCCACTCCAGGGCGACCACACGGGCCGCGTGCTGGCCGCCGTCACGCCTGGCCGCGACCCCGCGTTCGACCACGCTCAAGCGCTCGCGCAACGACTCGACCACATCCACCGACGCTTCCTCCATCTCGGTCATCGCACCGACCGTGGTGATCGAGTGGAAGATCCCCTCGATGGACGTCGGCTCGAGTGAGACCACGGTGATGTCGGCATCGATGCGCCGGGCGACCTCGTTGACCTCGGTGTAGCTCACCGCACAGACGCGGCACAGCTCCTGGGTGAGGATGAGGTCCGGGCGGGCGGCCGCGAGTGCCTCCTCGTCGAGGGCGTAGAGCGACGATCCACCGTGCACGGCTGCGCTGACCCGGGTGTGGATCTCGCGCGACGACACGCCGCGAAGGTCATGGACGCTGCGGGTCACGACGGGCTTGCCGACGACCTCCGGCGGCCAGTCGCACTCGTGGGTGACGGCCACCAACTCATCCGCAAGCCCGATGGCGCAGACGATCTCGGTCGCCGAGGGAAGGAGCGATGCGATGCGCATGGTGAGCACCTGTTCAGCATCCGCGCAGCGTCGCGGCCCGGTGCCCGCGGAGAGGAGCCGCGGCGATCCCGCGGTGGTGGTGGCCGGCGGTCAGACCGGCTTGAGCTCGTCGACGGCCGCGCGAGCCGCCGCCTTGTCCGTGTACCACGTCGCGTCGATGACGGTGTACTGCGCCCACTCAGCCGGCAGCGACTCCTCGGGGAAGATCGCGTTGACCGGACACTCGGGCTCGCATGCGCCGCAGTCGATGCACTCGTTCGGATCGATGAACAGCTTGCGGTCCGTGCCTTCTTCGAAATGGATGCAATCGACCGGACAGACGGACACGCACGATACGTCGAGCACGTCGATGCACGGCTCGGCGATAACGTAGGTCATTCAGCTCCTCCTCGGGGGATGCATCGGGCGGTCTGTCACTCGGGCGCGCCCCGACCGGCGCGGGCCAAGAGGGTACCACCGGCCAGCCCTAACCTGCCCCGTCGTCGACCCATCGGATCGGGATGACCATGCCTTTCGCCCAGTGCCCCGGGATGTGGCACCCGACGGTCCATGGGGTGGCCGCCGCCGGCCCGTCGGCGGGCACGGTCCAGACCATGTCCACGCGCTCCCCGGAGCGGACGACGATGCGCAATCCGGCCACGTCGGGCGGGACGCTGACCAGCGCTGTGGGCCCGGGTGGGCCGCCGACCGTGGCCGCCTCGGCGACCTCCCAGGCGTCCTGGACCGCGGCGTCGCCGATGATCGCCTCGTGGACCTCCAGGCCCCCGTTGATCACATGCAGGAGCACGGTCTCGCCGGCGACGAGGTCCAGCGCCGCGGGCAGGAACAGGTAGTCCTTGGCCACGATGTTGACGTCGCGCGGCGCGTCCACGGTGCCGGCCACCGGCCTCGGTGTGACCGGAGGCGGGCCGGCCTCGCAGCCGCCGACCGCGGCGACGACGACGACCGCGAGCACCATCATCGAGGGCCTGGACATCACGCGCATCGCCCCGATTCTATGGCCCGACGCCCGGGACGCGCATATCGCGGCTTGACACGCCCCATGCGGCGTCGCATCGTTCGACGACCGTCGCTCCTGGACGGTCCCGTCGCCGTCACGAGGACCCGCTTGGCGCAACCGCTCGAGACCCCCACGCGCTCGCACCCTGCCCCAAGCGGGCCGGCCGCCCGGCCGCGAGCCGATTCCACCGCGGCGGTCCAGCTCATCGGGGTCGAGAAGCGCTACGGCGACGTGGTCGCGGTCGCGGGCGTGGATCTCGAGGTTCGCGACGGCGAGTTCTTCTCCATGCTCGGACCTTCCGGTTCGGGCAAGACGACGACCCTGCGCATGATCGCGGGATTCGAGCTCCCGACAGCGGGTCGCGTCGTGCTCCACGGAACGGATGTCACCGACGTCCCGCCGTTCGATCGCGACGTGAACACGGTCTTCCAGGACTACGCCCTGTTCCCGCACATGACCGTGGGCCAGAACGTCGCCTACGGGCTTGTCGTCCGCAAGGTACCCAGGGCCGAGCGCGAGGCCCGGGTGGCCGAGGCGCTCCGGATGGTCCGCCTCGAAGGTTACGACGGCCGCAAGCCTGGACAGCTGTCCGGCGGCCAGCGCCAGCGCGTCGCGCTCGCTCGGGCCCTCGTCAATCGACCGCGCGTCCTGCTCCTCGACGAGCCGCTGGGTGCGCTCGACCTCAAGCTCCGCGAGGAGATGCAGATCGAGCTCAAGGCCATCCAGCAGCAGGTCGGCATCACCTTCATCTACGTGACCCACGACCAGGAGGAGGCGCTCACGATGAGCGACCGCATGGCCGTATTCCGGGACGGTCGGATCGAGCAGCTGGGGACCCCGGCCGAGGTCTACGAGCGACCCGCGACGCAGTTCGTGGCCGGGTTCGTGGGCACCAGCAACCTGCTCACTGGTGCGGTCGCGAGGCACGTCCTCGGACGATCCGGCACGTATACCATCCGGCCCGAGAAGATCCGGCTCGCTCCAGAGGACGCGCTGCCGGCCGCCGACGAGACGGCGGCCCCCGGGACGATCCTCGATGTGGTCTATCTCGGACCGGACACCCGCTATATCGTGGAGCTCGCGGCTGGGTCACGCCTCGTCGTGACCCAGCAGAATCTCGCGACGACCTCGTCCGAGGCGCTCGCCCAGCAAGGCAAGGCTGTCCGCCTGGTATGGAAGCGACAGCACGAACTCCCCGTCGCGGACGGGGACGGACCAGTCGTGGAGGAGGAGTGAATCTCATGCGTCATCGAAGGTTCCTGGGATTGGCGGGCGTCGCTGCGCTGGCCATCGCCGCATGTACCGGCGGCACGGCCGCCACGCCCAGCCCGAGCGCGGTCAGCACGCCCGGCCCGAGCGCACAGGCCGAGGTCGGCGCCGGCGAGGGCAAGCTCAATCTGATCATCTGGGCCGGCTACGCCGAGCGCGGCGACGTCGATCCCGCCTACGACTGGGTCACGCCCTTCGAGACGAAGACGGGCTGCAAGGTCAACACGACCGACATGACCGACTCCAACAACGGCGTATCGCTGATGCAGTCGGGCGACTACGACGGCGGCTCGTTCTCGGGCGATGCCACGAGCCGGCTGATGGCCGGCGGGTTCGTGGCCCCGGTGAACACGGCGCTCATCCCGAATTACGCGAACGTCTTCGAGGGCCTCAAGAACAAGACCCACAACTCGCGCGATGGCGTGGCCTACGGCGTGCCCCACGGGCGTGGCCCGAATCTGCTCATGTACAACACCGAAGAGATCACCACCGCCCCGACGAGCTGGGATGCTGTCTGGGAGGGTGGCGCGGCCTATGCCGGAAAGATCAGCATCTACGACTCGTCGATCTACATCGCCGACGCCGCGGTGCACCTGATGGCCACCAAGCCGGACCTCGGCATCAAGAACCCGTACCAGCTGAACGATGCCCAGTTCGCGGCGGCGATCGCGCTGCTCGAGGCGCAGAAGGCCAATGACCCGACCTACTGGGGCACCTACAGCGACCAAGTCGCCTCGTACACCGCCGGTGACTCCGTCATCGGGACCTCATGGCAGTTCCAGGTCAATCTCATGCAGGCCGAAGCCCAGCCGATCGCCGGGGTCCTGCCCGCTGAGGGCTCCACGGGCTGGTCGGACACCTGGATGATCGGGGCCAAGGCCAAGAACCCCAACTGCATGTACATGTGGATGGATCACATGGCCTCGGCCGAGGCCAACGGGCAGGCTACCGTCTGGTTCGGCGAAGCGCCGACAAGCCAGCAGGCCTGCGACTACGCCGAGACCATCTCGCCCGGTCATTGCGAGCTGACCCACGCGACCGATGAGGCCTACTACAGCAAGATCTGGTACTGGTCCACCCCGGAGGCGGACTGCGCCGACGAGGATGCCGCCACGACGTGCAAGGACCAGGACGACTGGGTCGCCGCCTGGACCAAGCTCCGCGGCGCCTGAGCCGCACCCCGCCATCAACGCCGTGATCGAAGGGCTCCCGGGCGCACCCCGGGAGCCCTTCACCTCGCCCTGCGGCTCGTGACCGAGCCGACCATCCCGTCCGGCGTGTCGGGCGCTCCCGCGAGCCCGACGTCGTCGCCCGACGCGCCTCGGGTCGTGCCGGCTTCGTCGCCCGGCGCTCATGAGGTCGTGCCGGCTCGGCGCAGCCTCGCCCATCGGATCGCGACCTGGCTGTACCCGCGCAAGCGCATCCAGCTGGCCGGCCTGCTGGCCGGTCCGCTCGGCTGGCTGACCATCGCCTACCTCGGTGCCCTGATCATCCTGCTGCTCAACGCCTTCTGGGCGAAGGACGCGTTCACCGGCAAGGTGGAGCCGTTCGCCTGGACGCTCGACGCGTTCACGAGCCTCTTCGAGGGCGAGGTCTATCGGACGATCGCCGTGCGGACCGTGGGGATGGCCGCCCTGGTCACGCTGACGGATGTCCTGCTGGCGTTTCCCATCGCCTATTACATGGCCCGCGTGGCGTCGCCTCGGATGCGTGGCCTGCTGGTCATCGCCGTCCTGATGCCCCTGTGGGCCCCGTACCTGGTGAAGGTCTACGCATGGCGCACGATCCTCCAGGGCAACGGGTTCATGGAGTGGATTCTCGGGCCGCTCGGGGTCGAGAGCTCGGGGCTCGGTGCGCTCAGCAACTCCTGGCTGGTTCTGAGCTATCTGTGGCTGCCATACATGATCCTGCCGATCTACGCGGGCCTCGAGCGGATCCCGTCATCCCTCATCGAGGCCTCGTCCGACCTCGGCGGACGCCCGGGTGCCACGTTCCGTCGGGTGACCCTGCCCCTCGTCTTCCCGGCCCTCGTCGCGGGCTCGATCTTCACGTTCTCGTTGACCCTCGGCGATTACATCACGCCCGATCTCGTCTCCGACGCTAAGTTCATCGGCAACGTCATCTACGACAACTCGAGCCTCGGCAACCTGCCCCTGGCCGCCGCGTACTCGTTGCTGCCGATCGCGATCATGACCATCTACCTGCTCGTGGCGCGCCGCCTTGGCGCGTTCGATTCGCTGTGAGGCGGCGCGATGGTTGAATCGAAGGGCGCACGGATCGGGCTGCGCATCGCGTCCGGGGTGGTCCTCGCCTTCCTGTACCTGCCACTCATCATCCTGGCCATCTACGCCTTCAATCCGAGCCGGCTCCAGGCCTGGCCGCCGACCGGCTTCACCCTGCGCTGGTTCGGGGAGGCGGCATCGAACCCGAGCATGATGGAGGCCATGCTGAACTCGCTGCTCGTGGCCACCCTGGCGACGGTCATCGCGCTCGTCCTTGGGACCCTCGCCGCGCTCGCAGTGCAGCGCTACGCGTTCTTCGGCCGCCAGACCATCTCGTTCCTCCTGGTCCTCCCGATCGCCCTGCCCGGCGTGGTCACGGGCATCGCGCTGCGCACGAGCTTCGTCACCTTCGGCGTGGATTTCGGCCTGTTGACCATCGTCATCGGCCACGCCACGTTCTGCGTCGTGATCGCCTACAACAACGTCGTCGCCCGACTGCGCCGCTTGCCGAGGTCTGCCGAGGAAGCCTCGTCGGACCTCGGCGCGAACGCGTTCACGACGTTCCAACGGGTGACCCTGCCGGCGATGGGCACGGCGTTGCTGTCCGGTGGTCTGCTCGCCTTCGCCCTGTCATTCGACGAGATCATCGTCACCAACTTCACCGCGGGCGCCGGCACGCAGACCATCCCCATGTGGATCCTGGCCGCGATCCAGCGACCGACCGAGCTGCCCGTCGTGAACGTCGTGGCGCTCGTGCTGATCTTGCTGTCCGTGATCCCCGTGTACTTCGCCACCCGACTCAGCTCCGGTCTAACCGGCGGGCGCGGCTGACGGTCAGGACCAGCGGCGCGCGTCCACGATCAGGATGAGCACGGGCAGGATCGCGATGAGCATGCCCTCGAGGCGACGGATCCGAGCCTTCATGGCAGTCCTCCTCCGGCCCATGGCCGGCGACGGGTTCGGACGGCCGACCCCATCGAGGAGTGCCCGGTCGGGACCGCGAGCACGGAGTATCGTCAGCGCCGCTTAGCTGCGACTTATCAGGCCGCGTTGCGGGCGTGCGGTCCAGGCGCCCGTGCTTGCGGGCGTGCGGTCCAGGCGCCCATCGGACCGATCGCGCACCCGTTTCCGCCATATGCCATCGAGGGCGGCCGTGGCCCGGGTCCGGTCGAGGTGCCGTGCGTGGCGAACGAGCGGTCGTTCTCTTACGCCATCGGGGGTGGCACATGGGCCACCGGCGGCCGCCTAGCCGACTCGGGTCCTCAGGCTGGCCGACGGCCGATGGCGAACAAGATCGGGGCCGCCCAGCGGAATTCGGCGGGATCAAGGGCGGCAAGCCGGCGACGGATCGGTTCAAGAAGCGCGCTTCGTGCTTCGTCAAGGCTGGCGAACGCATCGGCGTTGCGGCATGCCTCGACGTATTCGAGGTACTCGGCGGGTGTCCATTGGCGGGCCAGTTCCTCCTGCCAGGCTCGCACCCTCCCGAAACCGGCCCGACGCAGTTGGCTTGCCGCAGCGCCGGGCGAGGCGACGTCGCCGGCGACCGTGGTCGATCCACTCCAGCCGTCTCCGGCCAGCAACCCGAGCTCCTCGTCGACGATTTCACGAGGCGCGAACAACTCGTCCGTCTTGATCCAGGTCACGTAGCCGAGGAGCCCGCCGGGCCTCAGGATCCGATATGCCTCGCG
>JANOTJ010000148.1:0-7991 GCA_031416295.1 Chloroflexota bacterium | reverse complement strand
CCATACAACGCCCAGGTCGCGGAGATCCAGGCCGCACTGCTGCGCACGATCGGCCAGCGTGGCAACGTTGGGACGGTGGACAAGTTCCAGGGGCGGGAGGGTGCCGTCGCGATCTATTCCATGGCGAGTTCCAGCCGCGAGGACGCGCCCCGAGACATGAACTTCCTGTACTCGCGCAATCGCCTGAACGTGGCCGTCTCGCGTGCCCGCGCACTGGCCATAGTCGTCGCGTCGCCACGGCTCCTGGAGGCCGGATGTCGGACACCGGACCAGATGCACGCCGTCTCGGCGCTGTGCTCCTTCGTGGAACACGCGACGGGCGACGCTGGTCCGACACTGGGCTGAGCGTCGCGCCTATGCTCGTGGCGTGGCGAACCTTCCCGTGACCGTCCCCCCCTCGGAGCTTGCCCGGCTTAGGCGTCGGACGGTCTGGTCCCTCGTCGCTGGCGTGGCTCTTGGAAGTACCGGCTACATCGCGGCGGTCACGGTGGCGACCATCGTCGCGCGCGACATCTCTGGCGATACTGCCTGGAGCGGGGCGCCAGGTGCGACCGTGGTGCTGGGCGCCGCGGTCGGGGCGGTCGTCCTGTCACAGGTCATGGTCCGCAGGGGCCGTCGAACCGGCCTGGCCGCGGGCTACGGGGTCGGCGTCATCGGCGCCTTCGTGGCGACCCTGGCCGTCGTGGTCGCGTCCCTCCCGATCCTGCTGGTCGGCACGCTACTGATCGGCTTCGGCAACGCCTCCAACCAGCTTTCGCGGTACGTGGCCGCAGACCTGTATCCATCCGATCGGCGCGCCTCCGCCCTGGGGACCGTCGTCTGGGGAGCCACCGTCGGGGCGGTCATCGGACCCAACCTGGCCGCGCCGGCGGCGACGTTCGCGGCGTCGCTGGGCCTGCCCGGGTTGGCCGGTGCGTACCTTGTGCCCGTGATCTTCGTGGGCGCGGCAACTGTCCTGACCCTGGTCACGCTGCGGCCCGACCCCTACGTCCTGGCCGACATCTCATCCCGCCACGACCGTCCCGGAGCGGAACGGACCGCGGCCGGCTCGCTCCGCAGCGTCCTGAGCCGGCCCAATGTACCGGTCGCCATCGTGGCGCTCGTGGCGGTCCAGGTCGTCATGGTCCTGATCATGACCATGACGCCACTCCATATGTCGGAGCACGGCCACGACCTGGCGGCCGTCGGCATCGTCATCAGCGGTCACACCTTCGGGATGTTCGGACTGTCGCCGATCTCCGGTCGACTGAGCGATCGATTCGGGAGCGTGCCAGTCATCCTGGCCGGCCTGGCGGTGACGGCGGCCGCGGCGATCCTGGCGGCTGTGGCACCGCCGGACGGCGGGGTCCTGTTGTTCGTTGCGCTCTTCCTGCTGGGCTACGGTTGGAACCTGGGCTACGTTGCCGGATCGGCGCTGCTCACCCAGGACCTGTCGCTGGCCGAGCGCACCCGCCTGCAAGGCCTCACCGATGCACTCATCTGGAGTTCAGCGGCCGCGGCAAGTCTGGGCTCAGGGCTGGTCGTCGCAGCGGCGGGCTATGCGACCCTGGGCTTGCTGGGTGCCGGGCTGGTGGTCGTGCCCATCCTCCTCGTGCTGGCGCGGCGGGCGGCGGTTCGGGACCACTCGGCGGCGCGGACCTCCGTTAGGTAGCACGGCCTGACGGGTCCGCGACCTCGTCCGCTGGCGACGGCCGAGCCTTCAGGACGCCGAGGACCAGACGAGGCGGGCTTCGGCTCGAGCTGCCACCGTTACCGACGCGGCGCTCCGATGCTCCGATATGCAAGCGGTCGCGTTCGAGGCGAGGAAACGCACGGAGCGTACCGTCATGGTGTCGGCACGCCGACAGGTTCCCGACGAAGCAAAGCGGCGGTCCAAACGTCTCACCGACACACACCGACCGGAGGACATCGAATGCGCACCGCACTGTTGCTGGTCTGGACAACCGTCGTCGTCGGCCTTTTCGTCGTTGCCTGCGCGTCGGCCACAAGCCCGACCCAAGTCACGACCGCGCCCTCGGTCGCGAGTCCGAACGCGACATCGGTGCCGATTGTCACGCCAATCCCGACATCGCCGCCGCAGGCGGTCAGCCCCACGCCGGGCCGGATCGCCGCCGGCTACACGCACACCTGCGCGCTTACGAGCGGGGGCGGGGTCAAATGCTGGGGTTCCAATCAGAACGGACAGCTCGGGAACGGCACGACCACCGACGCGACCGTCCGGGGGACAGTCGACGTCTCGGGGCTCGCAAGTGGGGTCAGTGCGATCGCCGCCGGCGGCAGTCATACCTGCGCCCTCACGAACGGTGGCGGGGTGAAGTGCTGGGGCTACAACCTGTACGGTCAGCTCGGGGATGGCAGCAACGCTGATAGATACACCCCAGTCGACGTCGAGGGCCTCACGAGTGGCGTCACCGCGATCACGGTGGGTTGGAGCTCCACCTGCGCACTCACGAGCGGCGGCGGGGTCAGGTGCTGGGGCAACAACCACTTCGGCTGGCTCGGGGACGGCACGACCACCGACCGCAGCGTTCCGGTCGAGGTCGCCGGCCTCGCGAGCGGCGTCACCGCGATAGCGGCGGGCACCCTCCACACGTGCGCCGTCACGAACGGCGGCGGGGTCACGTGCTGGGGCTACGGCCAGTCTGACGACCCCACGCTCTTTCAGAGCTACGTCCCGGTCGACGTCCCTGGCCTCGCGAGCGGCGTCGCCGCGATCGCGGCGGCCCTCGATCGCACGTGCGCGCTCATGAGCGACGGCGGGGTCACGTGCTGGGGCCCCAACTACGCCCCTCCGCCCGGCGAGAGCTTGCCAGACAGGTTCGTCCCGGTCGACGTCTCGGGTCTCGCGAGCGGCGCCGCCGCGATCGCCCTGGGGGAAAGCAACCTCTGTGCGCTCACGAACGGCGGCGGCGTGGCGTGCTCGGGCGACAGCAACACCCCGGTCGAGGTCGCGCGTCTCGGGAGCGACGTCGTGGCGATCGCCGTAGGTGGCCAGCACACGTGCGCAATGACCGATGACGGCGCGGTGAAATGCTGGGGCTCCAACGTGTATGGCCAGCTTGGCAACGTGACGCGGTGCAGCAGCAGCAGCGTCCCGATCAACGTTCCGCTCGACGCGGATGTCCCCACACCGCCCGCCATCGACGATTCCTACGTGCTGCCGATCGGGCGCATCGAGCACGCGACCGGCCCGACGGACGTCGTGCTCCGGTTCGACCGCGGCCCAGACGTCGATGTGGGCGATCTGGCGGGCGAACTCTTCCAGCCGGGTCCCGAATTCACCCTCTACGGCGACGGCACGGTCATCTTCCGGAATGAGCTTGCGCAGCTACCCCCGGCCGAGGGCTCCATCATCCGCGCCCGTCCGTTCCTGATCGCCCAGCTGGACGAGGACCAGGTCCAAGCGCTCCTCCGCTTTGCCCTCGGGGAGGGCGGACTCGGGGCCGCCTGCGAGCGGTACGACACAACGCAGGAAAGCGATAGCGTCACCACCGACGTCTTCACGGTCCGCGTCGGCGGTCTCGACAAACGCGTTGAGAATGTCCCTTTGGGAGCACTCGACGACTACCTCCGCAACTTCGGCCGAGATGGCATCCCGACCAGGGTTTGGGTGCCCGACCGCTACAGGGGCAATCTGCTCGATGCGAGCATCTTCCAGTACATCGGGGATGGCCTGACGCCTGGCCTTGCCGAAACTGGAACCGTCGCCTGGCCGTGGTCGGGCGTCGCTCCCGCGGAGTTCGCCGGACTGGCGGATCTGACCTCAGGGCGCCGGGTCATGTCAGCGGACGAGGCGGCTGTCCTTGGCCTCTCGGACAACGGCGGCGTCGTCCAGCGGATCTACCTCCTGGGACCCGACGGCGAGACGATCTACTACTTCTCGCTTTGGCCGATGCTGCCCGATGAAGGGACAGGGTCTTGATGCAACAAGCGGGCGCGGCCGGGACGTCGCTCTGCCGCACACCGTCCGGAGGACTTGGGATGCGCCACTCGCTCTCGCGGATCGGGACCAGGATTGCAGTGGGGCTGCTGCTCGTTGCCTGCGCGTCATCCCCGAGCCCGGCGCCCGCGACCGCTCCGCCCCCGGCATCTTCGTCTCCGTTGACCTCGTCGCCAGCCGCTTCCCCGCCTTCGTTGCCGCCGCCAATCACTCCCTCGAACATGCCGATCGGCGCGGGCTGGGCTCACACCTGCGTGCTCACAGGCGCGGGCGGGGTCAAGTGCTGGGGCAACGCGGCCTTCGTCCCGGTCGACATCCCGGGTCTCGACAGCGGGGTCGCCGCGGTCGGAGCGGGGGGCGACCACACCTGCGCCCTTTCGATCACGGGAGCGGTCAGTTGTTGGGGCGCCAACGACGCCGGCCAGCTTGGCAACGGCGCGACCACCAGCAGCCTGATCCCGGTCGACGTCTCGGGGCTGTCGAACGGAATCAGCGCGATCGCCGCCGGCGCCTCGCATACGTGCGCGCTGACCAGCGAGGGTGCCGTCAAGTGTTGGGGCAGCTTTCTCGGTCAGCTCCGGAACGGCGCCACGACTCCGAGCAACGTTCCAGCCGAAGTTTCGGGTCTCGCGAGCGGCATCACTGCGGTGGCCGCGGGCCAGTACCACTCCTGCGCGGTTACGACCGGCGGAGGTGTCAAGTGCTGGGGCGACAACTACGCCGGCCAGCTCGGTAGCGGCGAAACCACCGATTTGGGCGTCGAACCCATCGACGTCTCGGATCTGGCGAGCGGGATCAGCGGGATCGCCGCGGGCAGTTCGCATACGTGCGCGCTGACGAACGGTGGCGGCGTCATGTGCTGGGGTGAAAACGAGCTTGGCCAGCTCGGGAACGGCACGAATACCGGCAGCAACGTCCCGGTGAATGTCTTGGGCCTTGGGAGTGGGATCATCGCCATCGCCGCCGGCGAGAGCCAAACCTGCGCGCTCACTGACGGTGGCGGGGTCAAATGCTGGGGCTCCAACTACGTCGGCGAGCTCGGCGACGGCTCGACGACCGACAGCAGCGTCCCGGTCGACGTCTTGGGCCTTGGGAGCGGGGTCAGGGCGATCGCCGTGGGCGGCCTCCACACCTGCGTGGTCATGGGCGGCAGCGGAGTGAAGTGCTGGGGTTGGAACTATTTCGGGCAGCTCGGGACCGGGACGAGGTGCCTCAGGAGCAGCAGCCTCCCAGTCGACGTGGACTTCGCCGCCCTGTCACCCAGCGGGGCGCCCATCGCCAGGATCGAGCATGCGACCGGTCCGACGGACGTTCTGCTTCGGTTCGATGCCGTGGAGTTCCCGCGCGAGGTCGACCTCACCGGCGAGTGGTTCAGGCCGGGTCCGGAGTTCACCCTGTATGGGGACGGAACCGTCATTCTCCGGAACGAACTCGACGAAGCGCTCAAGGCGGAGGGTCCGATCATCCGCGCCCGCCCGTTCAGGATGGCCCGGCTCGACGAGGACCAGGTCCAGGCGCTCCTTCGGTATGCGATCGGGGACGGGGGACTCGGGGAGGCATGCGACCGGTACGACCCGCAACTCGACAATGACTTCCCGCTGGTCTTCACCGTGCGCGCCGGCGGGCTCGACCGGCGGGTCGAGGTCCTGGGTCCCAGTCCCCTGGGGCCACTCGAGAATCACCTCCGCAACTTCGACCGCGACGGCAATATCCCTACTAAGGTGTATGTACCCGCAGGCTATTGGGGGAACCTCATCGAGCTGAACGACATACCCGAGAGCGATGCCGTTCCCTGGCCGTGGCCGGACATCGAACCGGAGGCGTTTGTCGTGCCGGCGGAGGTCGGCTTCTTTCCGGAGGGGCGTCGGGTCATGTCATCCGACGAGGCTTCCGTGCTGGGCCTCTCGGACAACGGCGGTGTTGTCCAGCGGGTCTACCTGCGCGGGCCGAACGGCAAGACGCTGTACTTCTTCTCGCTCTTGCCGATGCTCCCCGACGAGACGGGCTGATGGCGACGACAAAGGTCCTCCGCGTCATCCGCCGTCTGGCCCTCGTGGGGATCGTACTGTCGGTCCTGGCATTACCGTTGGGGTTGATCTCGCTTGCCAGCGCGTTGTCGAAGGATATCGGCGACAACGGGATGGGCGACGTCTTCGCCTTCGCCGCCGGCCCCAGCCTGCTCATGATCGGCGTCGCGGGCCTGATCCTTGGCTGCGGACTGGCCGTCCTCGCGAAGCGCGCCCTCCCGGACCCCGTCGAGATCGCCGGGTCCCGCCCGGGGCGCACTGCTCGGCACGCTCGTCGCCGCGTTCGGCACAGAGGGACCGCGCTGATGAGCCGCCCGATGCTGGTCGCGGGGCTCGCCCTTCTTGTCGTTGCCTGCGCGCCGGCCGCCAGCCCGACGCCGCTGCCGACGCCCCCACCGTCTGGGCCGCCGCCGTCGACTTCGACAGGCGCGACTCCGTGGTCGGGCCGGACGGTGTCGCCTACGGCCTTGCGCACACCAGCGGGCTCGACGAAGGATCCGAGGAGCTGAGCCAGATCACCGCCATTGACGCCGACGGCGTGAGGGCAGGCTGGCCTGTCTCGATCGAAGGCGTCGCATCCGGGCCTGCGTTCGCGAGCGGCGGTCGAATCGTTGTCACGGTCGGCTCGTACGTTCGGAGAACGAGCCGTGTCCTCGTCTTCGATCGTGACGGCGAGGCTGCGTCGGCTAGCTCGGCGGAGCTTCCGATCGCGACTGGCGGGCTCCTGGAATTCGGCGTCGATGGTCCCGAGTGCGGCCTGCCCAGCCCGAGGCCGCCGCTCGTCGCCCAGGACGGCACGATCTTCGTCTTCAGTGAGATCGACACGGCCGTCTTCGCTCTCGATCAGTCCCTGGCAACCAGACCAGGTTGGCCGTTTGAGCCTGCCGCGTCGCTCGTGGGCCGTGATCCTCGATCCGCCGGCGACCTCCCTTGCGGGTCGTTGGCCCTCCCGGCGATTGGTCCCGACAGCACCCTGTACCTGCCGCTGCAGGCCCGCGATGCGACGGTCGGCGGGAGCATCGTCGCCGTCGGGCCTGACGGCCGGGTCCGTCCGGGCTGGCCTGTCGAACTGACGCGGCCGGGTGCGGAGTTCTGGTCGGTCGTCGTCGGATCGGATGGGACTGTCTATGCGCTGGCCGTCGAGCGGGAGGCTGGCGATACCTCATCGGCGAGCATCCTGGCCATCGCGCCGGATAGCACCGTGCTCTCCGCCACCACGATCATCGAGCCGTAGTCGGTCGGTCAGCCGCAGTGACACGTTCGCGATGATCGCCTGAGGATGGATCCCCAGACGACAGCCGGCTGCAGCCTGGGCGTACATCCACAAGGAACCTGTGCGGGATCCGCGCCGCACGCACGCATGTTTCGGTCCGGCGCGCGGTCGTTGGCTGGGTCCATGATGCCGGCAGCAGCAGATCCAGGGCTTCACCCGCCGGTAGCTGGGTCGGGCACCCGGTCACGGGTCGGGTATCCCCGGTTCGGGGCGCTGGTGCTGCTGGGGTCAGTAAACGAGCGGTTGCGAGGTGGGCGTGACGGCAAGCCTGCCCCTTGGACCCCGGGCTGGCCTGGATCTGATGGTGCCAGCAGAATCCAGGGGGCGAGGGACCGCCTGCTCGATGGGCGACACCAACCGAGGCGATCCGCGCCCTGCACCGCCAGATCAGCGATGAGGTCTTTCGCCGGATAGCACCGTGCTCTCCGCCACCACGATCATCGAGCCGTAGTCGGTCGGTCAGCCTCAGTGACACATTCGCGATGAACGCCTCGTGGTCAGTCACCCAGCCGACGATCTTCTGCCTCCAGCCCGAATGGGTCGTGCTCGTTCGTGCGAGATCGCTCACTGGGGCTGACGCGGTGCCAAGTCGTCCGCTTCGGAGCGCCGGTCAGATCGGGCCGATCTCCCGGACCACCCACGCCGCCAGCACACGGGCACACTGCTCCACCTGGTCCAGTGGGACGTGCTCATCCGCACTGTGGGCGACCCTGACGTCACCCGGCCCGAAGATCACGCACGGCGTGGCCCC
>JANOTJ010000147.1:0-5857 GCA_031416295.1 Chloroflexota bacterium | reverse complement strand
CGCCCCGAAGCACGGCCCTCGCATTAGGACGTAAGCTGGTCTCCATTCGCGAGCCACGGCACCAGGCTCATCCTCCCTGGTCCCGCGAGCCGCTTACGTCGCGAGGAGGTCCCCGCTGTGGCAGGCAAGGTCGGCGATCGGATCAGCATCAACTCACGCAAGGTGGGCATTTCCCCGCGCGAAGGGGAGATCCTGGAGGTGACCGAGTCACCATCCGGGGCGCACTACCGCGTGCGCTGGGCGGACGGGCGCGAGACCGATATCCGCCCGGCTGGCGGCAGCGCGCGGATCATCCGCGCTATTCAGACGAAGAAACGCAAGGGCCCCTGAGGAGACTGCACTCAGGCGAACCCACACCACCTCGATGATCGCGGGCTTACCGGGTGATCGAGGGGTCGCCGACCCGGCCCAAGAAGAGGATCGCCCCGGTGGGAACGTCGCGAAGCGCGAAGAGGAACGGCCGGTCGACTTGCACCGTCAGCGGTTCCGCCGGCGCGGAGGTCACCTCCATGACGACCGCGGTCGCCGCAGCGGCCTCGGTGCCCTTCTCGTCGACGTCGATGTTCGCCTGGTGAATGACGTTCGAGATCACGAGCCGCGCGGCCTTCGTGATCCCGCTGAAGTCGGCCTCATCGGTGAACGCGGTCGGCATCCCGAGCGCGGCCAGGAGATCGGCCAGCTCGATCTTCGTCTCGATCGAGAACTTCGGGAAGGTGAGCGAGACCTGCGTCTCCGCCAGCCCGGCCGTGATGGCGGCGAGCTGGTCGGCCGTCAGCGCCCGCTCGAAGGTCGCCAGGTCGTCGGGGACGATGGCCGTCATGGCGAGCGAGCCCCCGATATACGGGATCTCCACGGCCGTCCAGCCGGTCCCGGCGGCGTGTCGCATCCCTGCCGTGGCCGACATCATCGACACCTCCACGGTCGAGCCGTCCGCCCGGGTGAAGGCGCCCGGCGTCGTGGATTCGGCCGGGAACGGCCTCAGCCAGGGCGCCTTGAGGTAGATGGCGTTGACGAGGGTGAGACGGGTGTCGCGGTTCAGGACCCCCTGGGCCAACAGCTCCGGGATGCGGCGCTCCGTCTGGCCGTCCACCCAGCCGTTGATCAGCTGCCGGGCCGCCTCGGTCTCGGTCACGTAGTCCACGAGCCGGAGGCCCGCCCCGAACCGCGAAGCCAGGGCCTCGAGGTAGGCCGGCTCCAGCGGCATCTCCTTCTGGGCGAAGGGGGCGTTCGCGATCCGGAGCGCGACCGGGAGGCCCGCGCCAGAGGCATCTTCGAAGGTGCCGCTCCGGGTGGCGAGCGCCTGGTCGAGGGCGTTGAGCCAGGCCGCGTTCTCGTCCGAGCCGACCGCGCGCATCACGGCGTCCATCTCGGCGGCGGTCTGGCCGCGCGCCCCGGCACGGGCCATGGCGAGGGCCAGGGCGATGCTGGTCGGCGAGAGCACCGCGTTCGGCTCGTCGGCTGCGAGGGCCCGGTAGAGGTCCAGGCCGAAGGCGGAGAGGGCAGCGCCCGCGTCGGAGGCGGCGGCGGGGTCGGCGGACGCGCGGGGGACGTCGGCCCGGGCGATGGCGATATCGCCACCCGGCATGACGGCCGGCGCGCAGGCGGAGATGGCGAGGACGAGCGACAGCAGGGCGGCGAGCTTCGTCTTCATGGACCCACAACGCCGCGGCGGCCCCCGCGGTTCCCACCGGCGCGGCGTATCCTCACCGGCTGGCCTCGCCCAGGCTAGGTCCCTCGTGGATGCCGAGCCCATGATTGCCCGCGCTCGCCGTGATCACTCGCTGGCCCGCCGGCAGGCGGTCGAGTGCCGCAAGCGCACCGCGAACCTTGAACGAGCCGGTCGGCTGCATCGTCTCGAGCTTGAGCGCGGCACTCTCGGCGAGCTGACTCGCGACGAGCCCCACGCGGCGTCGAGATCCTCCACCGTGTGTTAGCGAGTTTGGTACCGCATACCGGATTCGAACCGGTGATCTCCGCCTTGAGAGGGCGGTGTCCTGGGCCTCTAGACGAATGCGGCCTCGTGGCGCGACGGTCGCCCTGGACCCTCGCTGCCGGCCGACAGGATAGCAGCGGCGGGCCGAGCCCTCAACCGGGCTTCAGATCCGTTGTCACCGTGCTTCAGATCCGTTGTGGACGGCCCGATCCAAGGCGGGACCTTCCATCGAGCATCCCCGACACAGCTGCACCTCCGTCCCGCGTCGCGAGCTCGGCCGCACGAGCCCGTATCGCGTCGAACACGCTCGGTTCGGCGCGGAGCAGCCTGGCCGTCGCCCATCGCCTCAAGGGCGGGGCAATCGAGCGCTCGACAGGCACTGGGGTCAAGGGGTCCAGGTGGATGACCGGAGGGCTGACCGCTCCTTCGCCACCATCCAGATCGATGCCGACCCATCTGGTGCCGATCCAGCCTACGGGATACTCATAGAGGATAGCGACCCGTGTTAACGACTCGTTAGAGCCACGTCAACGTCGGGCGCGTTCTGCGCCTGACCCAGGCACCCACTGGCGCACGGACCCCCGGTCGTCGGTCCGTACTCCGCCATATGGCGCCAGCCAGCATCACTCGGCGCTGTGGGCGGTCACCTGACAGCCCGATCCGCTGCGAACCGTGCCGCCCTGAGCGTGACTCGAGCGGATCTGGCCCCGCGCGATCGCAGACGAACGCCCGGTACGCCGCCCAGTGATGCTGGCGGTGCACATCTGGCGGAGTCGGGCAGGCGCGGGCCCTGGCGGAGTCGGGCAGGCGCGGGCCCTGGCGGAGTTGGGCAGGCGGGCAGGCGCGGGCCCTGGCGGAGTGGGCAGGCGCGGGCCCTGGCGGAGTCGGGCAGGCGCGGGAACTACACCTAGGCGCACTGCCTACAGGCGATTCGACTCCAGGAACGCCCGGATCGCATCGGCGACCTGCTGGTGGCTGTGCTCGCCGGCAATCAGGCCGAAGTGCGAGTGCGCCCCGAACGGCTCGTATTCGGCTCCCAGCCACTCGGCCAGCCGCTCCGCCTGATCCAGGCTGATCAGCCGGTCGAGGCCGCCGCCGATGACCAGGCGTGGGACCTCGGCGAAGACGCGTCGATCCACCGACACCCCGGCCAGCATCTGGCGACGGGCCGCGCCCGCCTCGTGCGGTTTCTGGCCAAGCAGGTGCTGGATGCGCAGGACATCGGGCAGGGATAGATCGCGGTCGTCCCGGACCAGTTTCTCGGGGAGTGTCTCCCAACCGATCATGCTCCGGCCATACGCCTCCGGGATGACCCGCAGTTCGTGTGGGCGCCCGGGTACGCGCAGGTCACGAGGCAGCTCCGAGGCGATCAGGACGATCCCGGCGATCGCGACGCGCTCGGCGGCCTTGAGCGCCAGGAGGCCGCCCATCCCGTGCCCGACGGCCACGGTGGTCGGGCCCAATCGGTCGAGCGCCGCGACTACGTCCTCGGTGTACGTATCGAACGAGAGCTCCGCCGGATCCGCGGTCTGCGACCAGTAGTGGTTGCGCAGGTTGAGCGCGTGACCCTCCCAGCCGCGCCCGGCGAAGTAGCCGAGGTAGCGCTCCCAGACCCAGGAGCCCGCGAGTTCGCCGTGGATGAACAGGAGCGGCTTGCGGCGCGAGCGGCGCTCAGGCAGCCAGGACTCGATATAGACGCCGCGGTCGTGCAGCTCGATCTCGTCCTTGCGCACGGGTCGGCCGTTGGCCGACGGCAGCTGCCCGCGGGAGAGGATCGGTTCCGGGATCTGGTCAGGAGTGCGGCTCACCGGCGATTCACCATTCGTGCGGGTTGATCAGCAGCCCGGTCAGGGCCTTGGGATAGAAGTACGTGGATTTCTGGGGCATGACATCGCCAGCGCGGGCGACCGCCGATATCGACGCGACCGGCGTCCCCTCCAGCAGGAACGCAGCATCGACGCCCGCCAACCCCTCGCCAGCGGCGGTCGAGGCACCGGCTTCGACGGCCGCCAGCGCCTCCACCGCGGACTTCGTGTACGCCACGGCGCCCGCTTCGAGCGCACTCGCATCGATACCTGCCAGACGTTCCAGGGCGACCCCGAGGAGCGTCACGTCGAGGCCCCGGAGCGCGTCGCCGCCAGCCGGCAGGTAGGGCTGGAACGCCTCGGGCCGAGCGGTCAGCAGTGCTCCGCCACGCCGGGTCCAGAGCCCGAATCTGCCCTCGCCTCCGCGCGCCAGGCCGACCCCCGGGAACCGGCTCGCGAGGTCCTCGGCCGATCCCACCTCGGTGACCTCGAAGAGTTCCGAGGCGCGCGCCACGAGCGTCCCCGCAGCATCCCCGAGGCCACGCACCAGGCGATGCGTCGGCAAGACCGTCAAGGGCTCGGCGCTCGCCTCGAGGAACAGCATCAGCAGGTAGTCGAAGGCTGGGTCCTCTTCGCACGTGCGAGACATGCGGCGCTCGTCCCGGTAGCGCAGTGCCGTCTCGTAGCGGTGATGCCCGTCGGCGATGGTGATCGGCCCGACCGAGGCCAGGGCGATGAGGGCAGCGGCACGATCCGCCTGCTCCCCCTCCCCATCGGCCGGCAGGGCCCATAGACGGTGCCTGACCCCATCGTCGTCGAGCACGTCGATCGCGGCCGGTCCGCCGACGGTGACGGCCGCCAGTGCCGAGCCCGCGGCTCCCGATGCGTCGTCGAAGAGCCCGACCACGGGACTCGTGTTGACACCCGTCGCGCGCAGGAGCTTGTACCGATCTTCCTTTGGTCCGCTGAGGGTCCGCTCGTGGGGCAGCACCCCCGAGCCCGGTCCGAAGCTCTCCAGCCGGAGCCGCGCGAAGAACCCGCGCTGGGTCCGCTCCACGGTCGTGTCCGGCACGCGATAGGTCTGCTCGTAGACGTACACGGACGGGTGTGGGTCCTTGCGCAGGGTCCCGTCGGAGCGCCAGCCGGCGAGGATCCGGGCGGCCCGCCGGTAGCGGTCGTCGGGCTCGTCCCCCGCAGCCTCGACCGGCAGGTCCAGGCGCACGACGTTGGCCGGATGGCGCGTCATCAGGCGCTCACGCTCGGCGCCGCCGATGACGTCGTATGGTGGCGCGACCACGAGCGCCGGATCGCCGACGACCGCTGGGTCGAAGCGGAGAGCTCGGAAGGGACGAATCTGGGGCACGGATACCTCGGGCGAGCCGGCGCGCCGGCCGATGGTCGTCGGGGACGGCCCCATCGTACGATAGCCACGGCTTGCACCGCCCGGGTGCAACTTTCGGGGGAGGTCGTGCGTCCTTGTGCTGACCCAACCCCGTGTCCATGACGGAGTGAGCGTGCGCCAGACCGAGCCCGAACCGCCGAACCCCCGCGCCCAGCGCCTCGCACGCCGTGTGGGCAGCGTGCTGTTGACGATGCTCGTCCTCCTTGCATCCATCGCGCCGGCAGGCGCGGCCGCAGCCGAAGGCCTGACTCTCGAGGCGACCGTGCTCCTCGACGGGCACGCCCGCCAGGGCAGCTGGATGGCCATCGACATCCGCGTCCGGAACGAAGGTCCGCCGGTCGTCGGCGAGCTGCGCCTGACCGGCGGCAGCCAGGGCAAGACGACGTTCGGAACCGCCGTCGACCTGCCCACCCAGTCCGACAAGACCTACCGGCTGTATGCCCAGCCACCGGGCTTCGGACGCACGCTGGAGATCACCCTGGTCGAGGGCGGTACCAGCGTCGCGAGCTTCAAGGCTGACTTCACCAGCCACGACCCCACGCAGCTCGTCGTCGGGGTGCTGGCCGAGCGACCAGGCGACATCATCGGGGGCCTGGACCTCCTGCCCAACCAGAACCAGGTCGCCCCGCTGATCATCCCGCTCGACCCGGCGGATCTGCCCCAGCGCGTCGAGGCGTGGGCGACCCTCGACCGGCTGATCTGGCAGGACATGGACGC
>JANOTJ010000146.1:0-1565 GCA_031416295.1 Chloroflexota bacterium | reverse complement strand
GTCACGAAGGCACCGAGCTTGTTGAGCACGGCCTTGATCGAGGTGTCCCGCTCGCGCTCGCGGGGTCCCGGCCACTGCGTCGCCCAGAAGGAGCGGAGCATCGGGTCGGTGAGGTGCCGCACGAATGGCTCGCGGAAGGCGTCGTCGGTCAGGATGCGGATGAGCTCGAGGATCGTCTGGGGGCGCTCGTCGGCGAGGAGGGTCAGGAGCCCGTGGCGTAGGTAGTGCTGCATCTTGGGACCGCAGAAGCGCGGCCAGAGGTCTTCCAGCATGTACACGAACTCGGACGTCACGAGCTGCGCCTCATCGGGTGAGCGGCGCTCGAGGAAATTGAAGCCGCGCGGATGGTCGCGATCGGCCAGGCGCAGGACGTGGACGCGCGACGCGGCCGAGGCCGGCAGGCGGGCGAGGATGTCGGTGGTCAGGTCGCCATGGGGATCGATCACGGTCGCCCCGATCGGCGACTGCGCGAGGGCGAGGACGAGGTTGAGGAGGAGCGTGCTCTTGCCCGAGCCGGTCGACCCGAAGACCGCCAGATGACGGGCGAGGACATCGGCCGGGATCGCCAGCGGCCGGCCGCGGCTCGCACCGATGACGAGGCTGGAGCCAGCACCGACGATCGGCGGCGCCGCGGCCAGTGGACGGGCACGCGCGAAGCCGGCCCGATCGAACGACGCGTCGGGCAGGTACCACAGCTGGGCGAGCTCCCAGTCCGTCAGCCGGGCGGGCGGGGCGGTGGACCCCGAGCCTCGATGGATCTCCCAGCGAATGCCCTGGCTGGCCTCGTCAAGCTCGTTCGTGAAGTGACTCAGGCGCCACAGGAGCGCCTCCGCCGCCTCCGGGCCGATCCCGGCGACCTCAAGGCGCAGTCCGACATCGAACGCGACGACGCCCCGCTGCTTGCCGGCCAGGGCGTCGCGTTCGGCCGGCGGACGTCGGACCGGCGTCGGAGCCACCGACGTGGCGGCGGTCGGGCGGAGGAGGACCGCGTCGACGATCGCCCTGCCGATGAGCGAGCCCATCGAGGATGACGCCTCGGGCGGCGCGATCTGCCGTCGCCAGACGTCGGGCGGCACCGGCCGGACGGTGAGCCGGAGCCGGACCTCGGCCGCGGCCGGCGCGCCCTCGAGGGCCCCGGCCAGCGCTCGGAGGACGCGCGCCTCCGGCGCCACGAGGTCGCGCAGCGGCCATGCACCCGAGCGTTCGAGTCGCCCGACCGCGACGGCGTCGGCCGGTCGGTCACGTGCCTTTGACTCGTCGACCTGGACGCCCGGGTAGAGGGCCCGGAGCTGCGCCTCGGCGAGCGCCGCGAGCTGCCGATTGGTCGAAATCTCCCAGGCGAGTGCGCCGTCCCGCCAGACGACCCGGAGCTCGGCCCTGGGCCAGCCGAGCCGCCAGGCATCGAAGCCTCGACGTTGGCGCGGGTGCAATCCCCGGATCAGCTGGACCGCGAGCTCGGGGTTGGCGTCGAGCCCCGCCGGTGGGGCGACGACGAGCCGGACGGCCTCCCCCTCAAGGCGCTGTCGTAGGCACGCTGGCGCAGCACCGGAACCAGCCGGGCGACG